>JANQFM010000420.1 GCA_028277865.1 Acidobacteriota bacterium | reverse complement strand
GGAACTCATTCCAGCCATCCAGCTTGAATTGCCAGTGCCGGATACGGGCTTCGTGAGAGGACATGAACTCGTCGTAGTAGACGGGCTGGTATTTGGTCCACAGGCCTTTGGGACCGCGAAAGTCGGGGATCCCCGATCCGGTCGAGATGCCGGCGCCGGTGAACACGAGCACAAAACGGGAGTCGCGAAGCCGCTCGGCCAGCCGGACGGTCAAGTTGAGAGAGCCCTCATCTGACATGATGTGAAGTTATTACGATCGCCCGTGAGGTGCAAATGCAAGTATTCGGTTCACCTGGCGGTCGTGCACCCGACGGGTTATCCGAATACTGAGGTGCAAATGCTATTATTTCTCCCCTTATGACGGCGATTCTGGGAATTTCGGCTTTTTACCACGATTCGGCCGCCGCCCTGGTCATCGACGGGCAGATCGTGGCTGCTGCCCAGGAAGAGCGCTTTAGCCGCAAAAAACACGATCACGAGTTCCCATTGCAGGCGGTTCGGTATTGCCTCCATGAGGCTGGTATCGAAGCAGGCGATCTGGACTATGTGGGTTTTTACGACAAGCCTTTCCTCAAGTTCGACAGGCTTCTGGAGACCTACCTTGCCTATGCTCCGCGCGGCTTCCGCTCTTTTGCCAAAGCCATGCCTTTGTGGCTGCGCCAAAAGCTTCACCTGCCCCGAGAGATAAGCCGCGCCTTAGGCAAGGCCTACCGCAAGCGGTACGTCTTCACCTGGCATCATGAGTCGCACGCCGCCAGCGCTTTCTTCCCTTCCCCTTTCGAGGAAGCCGCCGTCCTGACTTTGGACGGAGTGGGGGAATGGTCCACGGCCACTTTAGGAGTGGGGCAACAAAATCGCGTTCAGCTGACTCACGAACTGCGCTTCCCCCATTCGCTGGGACTGCTTTACTCGGCTTTCACTTATTTTTGCGGTTTTCGAGTCAACTCCGGCGAGTACAAGCTGATGGGGCTGGCGCCCTATGGCGAGCCCCGCTATGCAGATTTGATCCTGGAAAAGCTGATCGACCTCAAGGAAGACGGCTCTTTCCGCATGGATATGTCCTATTTCAACTACTGCCAGGGACTTACCATGACTTCCCCGCGCTTTGAGCGACTCTTCGGCCAGCCGCCGCGCCGTCCCGAATCGCCATTGACTCAAAAGGAGATGGATCTGGCTGCTTCGGTGCAAAAGGTCACCGAGGAGGTGATGCTCAGAGCCTGCCGCCATCTGCATCGGCTGACGGGGCAAGAGAACCTCTGCCTGGCCGGCGGTGTGGCCCTGAATTGCGTGGGCAACGGCCGCATCCTGCGCGAGGGGCCCTTCGAGAGGATCTGGATCCAGCCTGCCGCCGGCGATGCCGGAGGCGCCCTGGGAACAGCTCTTTTCATCTGGTACCAGCTGATGGGCAACCCGCGCCAGGCAGGGCCGGGCGATTCGCAAGCGGGATCGCTGCTGGGTCCGGGCTTCGGGGAGAAAGCCATCCGGGAGTTTTTGGACAGCCGACAAGCCGTCTACCAGCGCTGCGGCAGCCAGGACGAACTGTGCCGACGGGTGGCCGGACTGCTCTCCCAGGAGAAAGTGGTGGGATGGATGCAGGGCCGCATGGAGTTCGGTCCCCGTGCCCTGGGATCGCGCAGCATACTGGGGGATCCGCGCAGCCCCTCCATGCAGTCGGTGATGAACCTCAAGATCAAGTTCCGCGAATCGTTCCGCCCCTTCGCACCCGTGGTTCTGCAGGAAAAAGCTGAGCAGTACTTTGAAATGGCGCCGGCTGAATCCAGCCCCTACATGCTGCTGGTCACCACCGTGCAGGACTCCTGCAAGCTTTCTCTCGGCGGCCAAGAAAGCGACGCAAATGGGTTGGACAAGCTCTCCGTGCTGCGCTCCAAGATCCCGGCCGTCACCCACGTGGACTACTCGGCGCGTGTCCAGACGGTGGACCAGCAGCGCAATCCGCTGCTGCACCGCATGATGCAGCGCTTTGAAGAGGAGACCGGCTGCCCGGTGCTAATCAACACCAGCTTCAACGTGCGGGGCGAACCCATCATTTGCACGCCTGAAGACGCCTACCGCTGCTTTATGGCCACCAACATGGATGTGCTGGTGGCCGGGCCGTTCGTGCTGCTCAAGGAGGATCAGCCTGGGGCGGGGACGACCGACTTGCAGGAGTATTTGCAGGCCTTTGAGCTGGATTAGGTGACGGAGGGGTTTCGCGAATAGGAGAGGGAAGAGAGGCAGAAAAGATGATCGCGGTGAACAAGGACCCGTCGCGCAGGGAATTGAGGCAGTTTGGGGGGATCTGGCTGGTATTCTTTACTGCGGCGACGGGGGTTTACTGGTATCGGGGAGGGACTGCGGAGATAGCGCTGGCTGTTTGGGGAGCGGCGGCTCTGGCGGCTCTGGCGGGGCTGGCCTACCCTCCCTGGATGCGCCTGCTGTTTGTGGGGATGAGCTATCTGGCCTTTCCCATCGGTTGGGTCATATCGCACCTCCTGCTGGCACTGATCTATTACCTGGTCTTGACACCCATCGGCCTGATCCTGAAAATCTCAGGCAGGGATCCCTTGGGGAGGCGGCTGGATCCAACGGCATCCTCCTATTGGGTTCCGCTCACGGAGATCAAGGACGCAAAACGCTATTTCCGCCAGTTCTGAGAGATCAGGAGCGAGTTCATGAGCAGCAAGCACGAGGCAACATCCAATTTTGCCGCCGAAGCGGAAAAGCCGCAGTCCGGCATCGTCACCGAGTTCTTCGAATTCCTGCGCGACAACAAGAAGTGGTGGCTGAGCCCCATCATCGTGGTGCTCTTGCTGGCCGGCCTTTTGGTGCTGCTCAGCGGCACGGCCGCAGCGCCT
>JANQFM010000374.1 GCA_028277865.1 Acidobacteriota bacterium | reverse complement strand
CAGGTAACCAACTCCGTGTTGGAAGGGTGTTTCGTGTTTGGGAAAAGGATGGTTTGCATTGAGCTTGCGTGAAAGTGAAGGCAAAACGAGTCCTCATTCCGGGGAAGTGTCAGCCCGCAGATGTATTGCTGCTGCTGTACCCATGATTCCGCCCTAATGCCCTATAGACACATTACGTTAGGCAATGTTCATGAGTGCGCCGTGATGAGGGGGGCGAGTAGCCGTCCTGCAGAGGGCGACAGCGGCATCTGCAGCCTTTTGGAGGTCAAGGGCAGCAGATGGCCGCCTGTGTCACTCGGGGCCCTGCCGACATCGACGGCTGAAGCTTTGAAAAGCAGGCTTCCAGCCTGAGAGTGACACAGGCTATCTTGCCTGTGAAAAGCCCTGCAAAAGAGCCAGTCCGCTGGGTTTACTTCTTGCGTTCGTAGACCGTTTCGATCACTTTGGTCTTCTCGCCTCCGATCGTCAGATCATGGATCTCGTGGAGAAACTTGTCCGGGCCGAGGATGCGGATGACGCTTTTGGCCATCTTGTCGTGCTCGCCTGTCATGGGCTCGTCAACCGTTCCCCACACGGTCAGCACCGTCCCCGTCTGGTCCAGATTGCCTTCCCAGCGGTAGGCGGCCGTCGTCTGGCTGTCGAAGGTGAGGCTGATGAACTTCTGCTTGAAGTTGTCGTAGCCATGGAAGCCGTACATGGTGAGGGGACTGCCCATCATGCTGGAGGTGGCCTGCCAGGAGAGCCACTTGTCCTTGACTTTCCAGTCGATTTCGGCCTGACCTTTGCTCTCGGCGGGAGAGCCGCCCGGATTCCACCACATCTTGGTGGTGGTTTCCCACTTTCCGACCAGTTGCCCCAGCCATCGGTGGTACTTGCCGGGGACCATGGTGGCCGCCCAGCGCTTTTGCATTTCCTGCATCTCCTGTTCAGTGGGCTGTTGAAAGGTGAAGTCCTCTTTCTTAGGCTTTTTTTGCTGGCCGGCAATTGCGCCTGCCAGGGCCGTCAGGCTAATCACGACGACGTATCCAATCCACATCCACGAAGAGCAATCCTTGAGCATCGGCTTTCTCCTTCCTAACTGTACAGGCCTCTTGCCTGTGATTGGAGTGCGGCCCTTTGCAGGGCCTTCATTTACAGGCAGGGATGCCTGTGTCACTCTGGGGCTGGCCGCCTGCGATGCACAGGCGTGTTTGTTGCCGGGCTTATATCATTGAAGTCCACCGGCCTCTTGCTGCTGCAGGGTCAAATAAAGAGCGGAGTACCTCAGCCGCAGGCAGCCGGGATTGTTGCCCTGTTTCGCCTGCCTCAGGTTTTCCCAGGCCTGCGCCGCTACCGGGTCAGCCTGGATGGCCGAAGGCTGATCCGCAGAAGGGCTTGCCATGGGAAGCGCCACAACGACGGCAAGGGCCGCCAACAGGGCCACCGCCAGCTGATGCCGTCGGCCGAACCCCTGAGATGGCCTGGCAAGCCACTCCAGCCGGGCCAGGATATGGGCCTGCCCTCCCAACAATCCGACAGGCATCCTGCTGCGGCGGGGCGATCTGAGCAGACGGCCGGCGAAAATGAGCAGCGTGCGCCGGTACGCCTCAACGCCCGCCGGGCTGCGTGAGGCGGCCAGGCTGTCGCAGCACAACTCCCTGAGCTGCTCCACCCGGATTCGCACCAGGTAAAGCAAGGGGTAAAACCAGTAAAAGACCATCAGGGCCTGGCAGAGCAGCTGAAGCCACAAGTCGCCCCTCCGGATGTGGGCCATCTCGTGCAGCAGAACGTGCCGCCAATCCCGCCGGGGCACCTGATCCAGGGCCGAGGTCGGCAGCAAAATGACCGGACGCAGCAATCCGAAGGCTGCCGCGTTTTCGAGGTTGCCCAGCAGGCAAAGGCGGGGAGCCCTCTTCAGCCCTAGCCTGGCGGCCGCCCAATCGGCGTCCTTCAGCAGCCATTGGGGAGGGCCGCCGCACAACAAATCTGCCCCGATGCGTCGGCGCATCCGCCGGTAGCGCATCAACAGCCCCCCGGTCAAACTCGCCGAGCCGCCCAGCCACAGTGCCATCAGCCAGCCATGAAGGCTGAGGGCGGCTCTTCCGCCAGCAGCCGTCTGCTGCACTGCATGGCCCTCGGCCAAAGCCTCTGTCTGCAGCAGTTCCGCCTTCCAAAGCGATCCCGGGGAAGGGATCCCCAGCGGCGAACTGAGGGTGGGAGGCACCACAAGCTTGATCAGGACCACCGCCCAGAGCGCCATGCGCAGCTGCGGCCAGGCCCGGCGAAGCAGCAGCCGGTCGACCGTCAATACCAATCCGATGAGCAGGCCGGCCTGCCAGGTCATTTGAGTCATCCACTGCCACCACTGAGCGGCCAGGCTGTTCCAGGATTCGATCATTCCACCTGCTCCGTTCCAAGCGGGAGTGAGGGATCCTCTGCCTCATCCCCCAGTTCCTCCCTCAACAGTGCCCGCAAGCGCTTCCGATCCGGCGCGTGCAGTTTCCGGTCGTCGACAAGAAAAGCCATCAGCGGCCCAAAAGCCCCGTCAAATGCCCGGTCAATCAGGGACCGCACGGCGGCCCGTCGAGCCTGCCGGCGAGTGAGCAGCGGTTGATAATAGCTGGTATTGGCCTTTTTTTCGACCTTCAAAACCCCTTTTTCGGTCAGGCGGCTGAGCATGGTCTTGACGGTGGTGTAGGCCCAGGAAGATTCGCCTTCGATCTCCTCAAGCACGTCCCGCACGCAGGCCGGGTGGCGCTTCCAGAGAGCATTCATGACCTTCCATTCGGCGTCGCTGAGCAATTCGCTGGGCATCCTTCCCTCCAGAGCCAACAGTCTCATTTGCTACGGCTGTAGCAGAAATTACTACGAATGTAGCAGCCTGTCAAGCAGAAAGAGGAGCCGGGAGTCAGCAAACTCGGAACCCGGAGGTTGGAAGCCGAAACCCCTGGAACTAATCGGGAATTCGGCATTGGCCGATAAGTCAGGGAATCATAATTCGGCTTGCAGCTTTCCGCCAAGTTGACATGAAGCCTGATTTGCAGGAAGACTTCCAAAACCTGAACCGGCTTTTGAAGAAGCTGGAGGAGGTGAACTCTTTCTACCCGGCCACCCAGCAATTCCTGCGATCCCGCGGCCTGGAGCGCGTTTCAGAACTCGGCACCCAAGGCCGACAAGAACTCCTGGCTCACCTGAAGGGGCTGCTCAACCGGATGGTGCAGTAGTTGTCGGTTGTCGGAGTTGTCAGTTGTCAGTTGTCAGTAGGCAGTTGGCAGTTGGCAGTTGGCAGCAAGAAGATGATACCTTCTGCAGACCTTGGACCTTGGACCTTGGACCTTGGACCTTGGACCTTGGACCTTGGACCTTGGACCTTGGACCTTGGACCTTGGACCCCTAAAACGTCCTGACCCAGCGGAAGCCGTAGTCGTTGCATCGGAAGTAGGGTGCCAGGCGGCTGCGGGCGGCGCAGCGGCAGACGAGGGCTTCGTTGTTCCAGCTTTCTCCCCGTGCCGAGCATTGCTCCATGTTGGGGGATCCGGGCGGATTCACTTCGGGGCAATCGATGTAGTACTGAGGGTCATATCCGCCTTGGCACCATTGGTGGATGTTAAAGACCAGGTCTTTGAGCCCATAGCCGTTGCTGCTTCCCCGGCCTACGGTGCAGGGCGCCTTGCGCGGCCCCTTGACCGATTCCAGCCCGCTGCCGTTGATGTCCTGTCCCCAGGGATAGTCGAAGCTGCGGTGACCCCCTCGGGCCGCCTTTTCCCATTCCGCCTCGGTGGGAAGCCGAAAGCTGTAGCCGGTCACCTTTGAGAGCCACTCGCAGTACTTGCAGGCCTCGTACCAGTTGACTCCCACCACGGGTTGCCGGGGATCGGAAAAGTCAGGATCGTCCCACCAAGGGGGCGGATCGGCCTTGGTCTTTTTCAAATAGAGGGCATAATCGCGGTTGGTGACCGGCGTGACTGCCATTTCGAAGGCCGAGACATAGATTTCGCGTACCGGCGCCTCGTCAAATGCATTGCCTTCCGAGCCCATCAGGAAGTAGCCGTCCGGCACCAGGCAGCGCCGAAGATTCAGTTTCCTGTTGCGAAAGCGAAACCGCATTGTCTTAAAATAGCCGATGACGGAACAGGGAAGCTATCGCCCAAATCTCCAGCGCTGCCTGGATGCCGCGAATCCAGGAGAGAGGGAACTGGATCCACTTGGTTATCTTCCCTTTGCGCTCTTGGCGGCTTTGCGTGAGATCGCTTCCCTATCCCCGCAAGTTGCTCAGTATTTCGACAAATCCTACCCAACTGCCGATCATGCTGCCGATTCCGGAGAGCAAGAAGGCCAGGAAAATGCGCAGCAGGCGGCTTTGCCACCAGCGGCGCAAAGAGGTCAGGTCTTCTGCTACGCCTTGGAATTCGAAAACCCTGGGAGGGCGGACATAGGCTTGGACGAAGGCCGTCACGTAGGCCGCACCGATGACAGGCGTCAGGCTGGTGAAGGGTGCCGACAGGGCGGCTGAGAGGATGGCATAGGGATGGGCCAGCGCCAATACGGCGCCCAGCCCGCTCGGAATGGCGTTGGCCAGGAACCAGAAAAGCGCATTGTCCCCCGCCTGAGCCGGCCCCTGGTTGAATCCGATATAGATGATCATACCCACGATGACGACCGGAAAGGCCCACCCAACCCATTTCCAAACGGGAGAGACGGGCGGGATCCGGTTGATCTCCTCCAGATCGCACTCGTGGGATTGCTTTAAAGTGGATTCGATTCCGCCCAGGTGTCCCGCGCCCACCACCGCCACAATGCGCCGGCCTTGTGCCTGCTTGATTTTTTCGGCCAGGAAAGTGTCGCGTTCGTCGATCAAGACCGTCTTCAGTTCGGGCAGGGCCTCTCCCAGCTCCTTCATGAGCTGCGAGATCATGTCCCCCTTGAGGATTTCCTGAAGCTGCTCTTCGGAAACCTGCTGATCCTCGAATAGGCTGGCCAGGATGGCCGACAGCAGCATCATCTTCTTGAAGAGCGAGGTGGAACGCCAGGCCCGCCGCATGGTGACGCGCACGTCCCGGTCGCACAGCTCAACGGGGATGTCCAGCTCCTCTGCGACTCGGGTGGCTTCCAGCAGTTCCGTGCCCGGCATGACCCCCAGCTTCATTCCCAGTCGCTTTTGGTAGGAGAAGAGAATCAGGTTGACCAGCAGGGCGCTGAGCTGCTTTTTGCGGATGATCTGCCTGAGGTCCAGCTTTTCCCAGCGGCGTTCATCCACCAGCGCCTTGTAGCGCTGACGGTCCAGCTCAACGCAGACCTGGTCCGGCCTTTCGTTTTCGATCACCCGGCGCACTAGCTGAACGGATTCCTTGGAGATGTGAGCCGTCCCCACCAGGATGATCCGGCGGCCCTGCAAATCCAGAAAGCGGACCTGATCGGTCGGATACTCCGAAGGGGGGCTGGGTGAGGATTCCTGATGAGGATGTATCGCAAGCCTCCTTCGTCAGCAGGGAGTGCACCTGCTCGGTTCAAGAGGAAGACCAACCATAACGACGCGACGAAGGACTTAAGGTACCACAACAAAGAGAGGTGCAGAGGGTTGGCGGTTCGCAGTTGGCAGTCTGCAGTCTGAAACCCGAAACCTGGAGCCCGAGACCCGACTCCGGGACACCACTACGTCGATAAGCAGCTGGACTCACGAAAAGGCAGCGCTCAATGTCCTTCAATCCCTGCTGCGGGATTCGTCGGCGACGAATCGGGCCTCGAACATGAGGGGCCAGTTTTTTCCGGTCAGGTAAAAGGTGTCCGATCGAGGGTTGTAGGCGATCCCGTTCAGCACGTCGGCGCCTGGCGCCTGGGCGCGGGAGAGCAATCCCGAAGCGTCGATTCGGCCGGTGACCCTTCCGCTGAGCGGATCGATGCGGACGATGAAGTCCTCTTGCCAGACGTTGGCGTAAACCGAGTGGTGAGCGTATTCCAGTTCGTTGAGCTGGGCCAAAGGCCTCCCCCTCATGGTGACTTGCAGTCGCCCGGCTTCGTTGAATCCTTGCGGTTCGCGGAAAGTCAGCAGGCTGGATCCGTCGCTCATGATGAAGCGTTGGCCGTCCCAGCACAATCCCCATCCTTCGCCGCGATAGCGCCACTGCCCACTGGGCTCGAAGGTCTCCAGTCCATAGGTCAAGGCGGTTTCCGAGTGCCAGGTGAGCTGAACCAGCCGGTCGTTTTGCAGGGCCAGCCCTTCCCCGAAATAGCGTCTGCTCAAGTTGCGGCGCCGCTCTACGCGGCCCGTCTGAGGGTCGAGTCGGCGCAGGCTGGAAGAGCCGTACTGGCCGGTGCTTTCATAGAGCTTGCCGCCGTGCCACAAAAGCCCCTGGGTAAAGGCCTGCCTGTCGTGGGGGATAGTGCGCAAGACCTCGAGTCTCAGGAGCTCCAGACCCCTGCCGTGAGGTACCGAAGAGAGGTTGGACCAAAGCAGCCAGCCGCACACAGCCAGCCCCAGCGCCGTCGCCCCGACAACCGCAAACCTCGCTTTCCCCTGCCGGCGGGCTGAACGAGGCTTGGCCTGAACGCGCCTGGGCTTGCGCCGTTTGCCTTTGCTGCGACTCATGGGTGGACCGTGGGGTCCGGGCAAGGCTCAGAGGGCGATCCGGCCCTTCGGCCCATCCGGTGGCCCTGATGGATCCTTACTTGGAATGCGAATTCTTGCGGATTCGATGCCGACGCTTGCGGCGGAGCTTGCCGCGCCGCTTGCGCTTTTTCTTGAGGACACTGCTCATGGTTCGACTTGTCTCCCTATCGTCGGGCGCTGCATATTCGGAAGAAGCCAGTGTACCCGAAACCCTCCTGGCTTGGGAAGGCCTTGTCGGCGCAGGGTGGTGGGCAGTTTATGTTTGTTGCTGTCGATTGGATGGAGAATGGAACAGGGAACACGGAACAGGGAACAAGGAAAAGAGCCGGAAGGCCTCTTCCCCTTCTTACCTGTTCCATGTGCCTTGTTCCCTGCTCCACATGCGATGGGCAACACAGAATGTCGGCCACTACCCTCCGTCGCGCCTCTCAAAATGGCCAACCCTGGCCTGTTTGGGCTAGAATCGTTGCCAAGGATCGGAGTTTTGCATATCGCAGAGGTGCTGTTATGGAAGCGATTTTCCGCTTTTGCCTGTTGATGGTGCTGCTTCTTCCCGGTGCCGCTTGGGCCATGGGTCCGTCGGCTGAGGGGATTCGCAAGAGTGAATTCAAAAAGTGGCTGGAGGAAGAAGTCCGCTGGATCATCAGCCGCCGCGAGCAGCGGGAGGCCAAGAAACTCAAGACCGACGAGGAGCGGGCCCTGTTCGTGAAGAGGTTTTGGGGGGAACGGGATCCGTCGCCCGGCACAGAAAAGCACGAGTACAAGGAAGAACACTACCGCCGGCTGGCTTTTGCCACTGAAGAGTTTAAGGAGGGCGGGCCCGGATGGCGTTCGGATCGGGGCAGGGTCTACATCATCCACGGTCCTCCGCCCTCCCGCAACCGGCTGCTCAACCGCGAAGTCTGGACCTATCCCCGGAACCCCTATGCGGAATACTACAAGGGCTCCGTTACGCTGATTTTCGACCAAGGCGCTTCGGTCTTCCAGGAGAGGGGCTTGAGCGATTCGCAAGCGGCCCGCAACCGCAATGTCCCGGGAGGCGGCGTCTCTTCCAGCCAGATCGCCTCCAGCATCGGGGTATCCTCCAAGTACCGCCTGATCAATGCCGCCCCTTCCACCCTGCTCTCGGCAGCTGCGGCCACCAGCGACACCCTGCCCACCGATCTGGGGGAAACCGATCGCTACATCGCCGATATACTGCGCTCTCCCGGCGAAGTGCTGGAGGATGAAAAGCGCGACCGCCAGCGGCGCCAAAGTTCTTTTGCCGAGGCGCGTGCCGAATCGGCTCAGGTTCTTTTCGAAGGGCTCTCACCGCTGTTGACGAGCCACGTTTTCCGTGTCGGAGACGGCGCGAGGGTTTTTTTCAGCCTCTCGGTTTCGTCCAGCCAGTTGACCTACCTCTCGGAGCAGCAGCGTGCAGAGCGGCTTGGCGCAGGCTTGAAAAAGAAAAAGAGGCAGAGGACAGGCCGGCAGGCCCAAACGCCTCGGCAGGCCAAAGTCGACCTGCTTTGTGAAATCAGCGATCAAGTCAGCGGCTACAAGGTCGACTCCCTGGACCACACTTATTTCTTGTCTGAAGGGGAGCCGTTGGCTGTAGGTCACCTCTTCAATGTCCCTGCGGGCAAGTTCAACCTGATGTGCCTGGTGCATGATGCTTCCAATCAGAAGATGGGGACCGCCAGCCTTGCCGTCAAGGCAGGGCTCCTGCAAGGCAACCGGATGGACGTGAGCAGCCCTCTGCTCACCCAGTCCCTGGAGCAGGCTCCTGCCGGCGACAGCGGCCCTCTGGTCTTTCAAAACGTCCGCTTCCACCCGCCTTTGACCCCGGCCATCGATTCCGGCAAGCATGCTCTGCTCTACTTCCAGGTCTACAACTGCCGGCAGCCGTCGGGTCAATTGCGCGAGATGACCTACGACTACGTAATCCAATCGGGCGGCGAAGCCCGGCAGACCGCTCCCCAACGGGTACTTCAGTCTGACCAGGTCGTCGACGGGACGCTCAGCCATGCCCTCAGGCTCAACCTCACCAGCCTGGAGGCGGGCGACTACACCTTGCGGCTCAGGATCAAGGACTCGGCCTCAGGCTCGGCAGTGACCCGCAGCACCGATTTTCGGATCCTGCCTCGTTAGCTCGGGCTAACCCGGAAGAGACGGCGGCCACGTGCCGGGCTCGTCCCGGCCGGGCGTCGGGTGTGATTTGCCTGCTCTTGTGGAATAATGGGAAAGTTTTGAAGCGCGGTGCCGATGAGTGAGGGGTATCACTCGACTTTTTGGCGGCCCGAGGCATCTTGTATGGGAACCATGAAGAGCGGTCGGATAAAGCAGAAAGCAAGAAAAGCGCCAGGTTGGCTGCTGCCGCCCTTGCTGGCCCTCTTTTCAGCTCCGCTTTGCGCCCAGAAGATCTACAGCTACGTCGATGCCGACGGGGTCAAGGTCTACACCAACAAAGGCGGCAATAGATCCGCCGGGGTGGATTCCAGCCCCGTCTCCGCTCCCCGGCCTACCCGGCATCGTGCGCTGCCCCGCTCCGACCGCTACGAGGGGTTGATACACGAAATCGCCGGCCAGTATGGCGAAGACGCCCAATTGGTCAAGGCCATCATCCGTGTGGAGAGCGCATTCGACCCCAGGGCCGTTTCGTCCAAGGACTGCAAGGGGCTGATGCAACTGCACCCCGACACCGCCCGGCAATACGGCGTCAAAGATGTCTTCGACCCCTCTGACAACATCACGGGCGGCGTCAAATACCTGCAGCATTTAAGGCGCAATTTCGACGACATCGAGTTGGTTTTGGCCGCCTACAATGCCGGAGAAAACGCCGTCTTGCGCTATGACGGCATCCCCCCTTACCGAGAGACCCGCAACTACGTCAAGAAGGTCCTCAAGATTTACGATCCCCGCCGGTTTGAACGCCCCGCCCCGACAAGCCGTCCCAGGATGTACCGCGTGGTGCTCCCCGATGGGCGGGTTCTGCTCACCAACGTCCCCGGCCCCGAGGTCGAGCGCAAGGCCCGAGGCAAGCGGTCCCGCTATAGCCGGGCCATTGAGGTCAACCTCGGCGAAGGCAACTGACCTCTTTTACTGCGCAGACACAGGGTGCACAGAAAAGGATCTCTCTGCTCTCAGTGTTTCGCTCCTCGCGACGTCAACCCGTGAGAAATCCGGGCTAAACAATTCAATTTTTCCTGGTGTCTCCATAAACAGACATCAGATCGCCAAGTGCAGCCCGCGGCTTCAAGTCGAATCTCCTCAATCCGGCCTGCAGATCTCCTCAAGATCGTGCTGCCTGGTACTGATGAGATGCAGGAGGCGAAATGGGAGTGGTTGAACTGAGTGCCGATGACATGCGCCGGGCGGTGTCCTCCTTTTCCAGCGCAGCCCCTGAATGCGCCGGGATGCTTTTTTTCAATGGTGTGGACGGGACGGACGGTGGATACTTGTTGCCTCCCGTGAGCTTTGGCGAGTTTTCCCGATCGGCGATTTGCAGGCCCGCCCGACAGAGGCCTGATCGAGAGCTGGGGCTTTTTCCCGTGCCGGCCAAGCCCGGGGAGCGGTGCCACAAAGGATTGATGGATGGCGTTTCGCACAGCCGGCTGCCCGAGGCCGGCTGGTGCCTGGTCCTGCCGCAGGGCCTGGACCCTCGGATCAGCGAAGCGCTCCAGCCGCTGATCGAGCACCGGCGGACCCAGGCCGCCCAGCTGAATGAATGGCGCTTCCGGCTCTTGGAGGGAAAAGACTCCTATCATCCCGGAGAGAGCAAGGCCGATTTCTTGAATCGTCACAAGGTCGGCTTTGGCCGCGTCGATCCCGATGCCTTTCCCTACTACCTTTTGCTGGTGGGCAGCCCCAGTGAAATCCCCTTTTCCCTGCAATTCGACCTGGGGGTGCAGTATGCCGTGGGGCGTCTGCACTTCGATACCCCTGACGAATATGCCAACTATGCCCTCAGTGTCGTCGAACACGAGACGCGCGGTCCCGAATCCTCCCGCAAGGCCACCTTTTTCTGTGCAGCCGACCCTCAAGATCCGGCCGCCCGGCTGGGCTTGGAGGCGCTGGCCCGGCCTTTGGCCCGTGCCTTGAAGCGCTGCAGGCCCGACTGGCAAGTGCAGACCGTATTCCAGTCGCAGGCCAGTCGTGCCCGGCTTGCCCGTCTGCTGGGCGGCACTGAAACGCCTTCACTGCTTTTCACTTCCACTCATGGATTGGCCTTCCCCTGCGGCGACGCCCGTCAGCTTCCCCGCCAGGGCGCCCTGGTTTGCCAGGATTGGCCCCCTCCTTCGAAAGCGGCTGCACCGGCACGCCAGCACTGCTTTGCAGCCGGGGATGTCGCTTCAGATGCCCGATTGCGGGGCCTGATCGTCTTTCACCACGCCAGCTTCAGCGCCGGCACGCCCGAGCTGGACGAGTTTCAGCGCCGCACCTTCCGAAAGTCGTCGGGCCGAATCGCCGAGCAGCCTTTTGTTGCCCGCTTGGCTCAGCGTTTGTTGGGGCATCCGGGCGGCACGGCCCTGGCCGTCATCGGCCAGGTCGACCAGTCCTGGAGCTTCTCCCTGCAATGGAACTCGGTCGCCCGGCAGGCCTCTGCCTTTGAAGGCGCCCTGACAGGCCTGCTGGATGGCGTTCGGGCCGGGCACGCCATGCAGTCCTTCGGCCGCCGCTACGCCGAGCTCTCCTTCGAGCTGACCCGGCACCTGTCCGCCTCCGGGTGCGACGATCGCCTCATCTGCAGTTTGGCAACTGCTCGAAATGATGCCCGCAACTACATCATCCTCGGCGATCCGGCAGTCCGTTTGATCTGACCAGCCTGTCGTCGGCTGGATCCTGGATTGCTGCGCCCTGGGGCCGCCGGCCGGCAAAGGGTGCACTCGGCCACCCAAAAGCGTTAAGATCAAAATATTGGGAAAGGGAAGCGCGGTTCACCCAATTGAAATCTGCCTCTCTCCCTTTGCGGAGCGGCACCTTCCCCGGGGTCACGCCCTTGGCTGGGGAAAAGAGGCTCAGAAAGCGCTCTGGGTGCTGACCACACCTGCTTTGAATCCCTGATAGGGTGCATAAACCGACTTTTTTCAGTGTGCCTGCTCATGGCTGCTCAATTGCAAGACCCTGTCGGCCTAGGACTGCCCTCAGATCAGCATCCTTGTGACGGAATGCACCTTTGGAGCCGGCCAGACTGTACTTTTTATCCCTGCACCTACCCCGACTCCCCACTCAAAACCTATCCAAGATGGCACCAACCTCCTCCGCGATCCCCTCCGGCAAGCCATATTTGCTATTTATCTCATGAAATGTCAGTCCCATTAATCAAAATGGTGGTTTAGAAGGGAGATTACAATGTTGAGATATTTTTTTTGGGTGATTAGTTTGATTGCCGTACTGGTTGTGCCTGCGGGCTTAGATGGTTCAATCCCAGAGAGCGAGGAAAAGGGAGGCTCTTCGCTCGATCCTTCTGTCATGACTGATCCTGGAGGGCCGCCGCCAGAGTGTCCGCCTAAAGGTTGCGATAGGGAAAAGTAGGTCCAACCGGCGGCTCGGATCAAGTTGGGGGGGACAACCGTCCCCCTTGGCCGCTCCCGGGGACGGCTTCGGACCAGGGGCTGGGGAAGGGAAAAGGATCCAACTCCTTGAGCATGGCTGAAACCCAGTCCCCTTGTGGCATTCCGTAGTCCGACATCATAATTTGGGTTCCATACTTCTAGAAAAAGGTGCGCATATTGCATTTCCACCCTTGACTTTAGATGGCGGTCAAAACTACACTGAAAAAGCACATGGTCTCGACAATCCCCATCTGGTACTATTTTTCAGCCCTTATTCTCTACACCCTCTGGGGCAGCCTCGTCTACTACGGAGTGCGCAGCCAAGTCTGGAATGGGAAGAAAAGCCGCCTCCTCTTTCAATATCCTCTCTTTTACACCTTGCTCTTTTTCTCAATACTTATTAACGTATTGAGATACGTCATAGCGAGCACCTTGGGGAGGGAATCCGAGTTCTATTCAGACTTCTATTGGCTCTCTCGATATGTGCCTTTCGTGTTAGCCATTGCAATTGTATGGAAGATTTATCGACTGGCAGGCCGGGGATCGGGTTGGGATTACATTCCTTTACTGATCTTCCCAGGATTCATTGTGGTTGAATCCTTGTGGGTGACAGATTCTCATTATTATGTTGTCATATCTAACGCGCTGCTTTGTTTCGAGGCGGTGCTGGGCCTGATGGCCTACCTGCGGCTTTTCAAGAACCGGAGGCTGAGGCTGGGCGCCAATTTGAGCGGAATCTTGATGGGCCTGTACATTCCCTGCCTGATCGCCTGGCTCAACCACACGCTTTATCTTTTCGGAGCTGTTGTGCCCTACACGGTTTTCGCCTACGTCATGGAACCGATCACGCTGCTGTCCTGGTTTCTGGTGGCCCGAGGCATGCGGCGCCTGGATCCCCCCAGTTGGGAGGAGTCGCCCCGGCCAGACTTGGACGGCCAGATCGAGGAAGTATTCGGCGAAGCTGTTGGCGCCATGAGGAGGATGGTCTGATGCTGGCACTTGTTGTTTCGCTGCTGTTGTTCACAGCTGGCTTGGCCGTCGCGCTGTCTTACCACTTTGCCGGATTGACGATGGACCGGCGGGAGGCGGAGAGGCTCAAGAGGGCTTGCTTGGGGGCCACGCGGGGAATCCTGCGCGATTTGGCCAGTCCGGCGCACGCCGCCTACGCCAAGCTCGACCCCGGCTATACTCGCGATGTGGTGCTGTTTGCGCTGGATCAGCTGCAGCGGGATTTGAGCAAGCTGGCCCAAATGGGAGGGGCGCGCTTGTGGCCTATGCTGGCCGCTTTCCGGCTTTACCTGGCCGCTTTCAGGCTCAAGGCCCATGTCAGGGCCAGCCTGGGCGACGCCCGGCGCTGCATTGGGTTCGAGCTGTTTTTACTGCGGCGGGTTCAGCAGTGAACGCTGCATGCCGAAGGCCCACAGCTTGAGGGTGGATTGAATGCCATCCGGATCGGGTTCCTGAGCGTCTTTGAGGTAGAAGCGCAGGCGCAGCCCGTAGTTTTCTTCCGCAAAACCGCTCCAACCCGGAGGCTTCCGGCCCCCGCAGAGCTGTTCGACGGCCGAGGGCTTGACGTTCCATTGGTAGAAGATGTCGCCGTCCAGCCCGGGGTGGTCTACGATCAGGCAGCCGGCCGAGGCCTGGCAGTCGTCCAGGATGAGCTCGAAATCGGTTCGGCGCATCTCCCAAGTGGACTCCAGTTGGGCGATGGCCTGGTCCAGTGCTGCGGTCATTCCGCGCCGGAAAAGCTTTTCCAGGCGCTGAACCAGGTTGCCCAGCACCGGCTCGCGGGCGTAGAAGTCTGACGCGCTGGAAGGACTCATGCGGTAGAAGCCGTACAGTTCGGCAAAGCCTTGGGCTTTCGGGCCTGCCAGTCGAAAGACCTCGAAAGGATCGGTCCCGCAGGCGCGGGCGATGCGCAGGCAGGAGTCCATGCTGGGCGTCGGCCCGCCCCGGCCCGACAGCCAGCGGGCAACCGAGGTGTGCTCTACGCCGAGCTGAGCCGCGATTTTTCGTACCGAAAGGTCCGGGAATCGGTCCTGGATCAATTCGGCCAGGCTTTTGTATCGGCCCATCATCCTTCCTCAATCCGTGTCGGGCACTACGGCCAATCCAGGAAAATGTAACACGAATCAACAGGAATTTCTATTTTTTTGTTGCATATCGTTACACCTTCCGTTAAGATGCCCTCCATCATGGAGATGGAAAGGTTCGAATGCCGCCGGGGGTGCGAAGCCCGGACTCGAGTTCCGCTCCAGGA
This sequence comes from Acidobacteriota bacterium, assembly GCA_028277865.1. Classification (GTDB taxonomy): domain Bacteria; phylum Acidobacteriota; class UBA6911; order RPQK01; family DATIPO01; genus JANQFM01. The sequence goes on along the minus strand of JANQFM010000374.1, from coordinate 3,601 downwards.
ATCTGAGCAGGCCTTTTGGGAAGCGATGGGGGATGGGGGATTCCCTTCCAAGAGGGCTTTGCTGTCGGGCTGGTTGAGGAGCTCGCCAGCTCAGATTCAGGCTGAGGTGTCCTTATAGAGGAGGGGATGCCCGGCCTGATGCAAGTGCGGTTGGCTTGATTCGAGCCCTGCTCTGATTTGACGTTCAGACGAGCAGCCTGACTTGGGGAATCGGAGGTCGCCTGCTGGGCAGGAGGTCGCCGAAGGGAAAGGCACGTCTCGGCTGATTGCCAAGCCGCATGAGCGACTTTTTCAAGGGAAAAGCAATGGCGCGGCGTGAGTCGGGCCGGGAGGGAGAAGAAATGTCAGACAAGGTACGATCGAAGGGGACGATCAACAATTATGTCGCGCACCGCATTCGCGAACTGCGCATGGCCCGGAAGATCACCTCTCAAGAAATGGCCCGGCGAACCGGAATTGCGCCCGGCTCCTATAGCTGCCTGGAGAATGGCTGGTACAAGATCAATCTGGACAACCTGTTCAAGATCCTGCAGGCGCTGGGCGCCAAAGTGGTGGAGGTGTGGCCGCAGACCCGCTCGGCGCCCGGAAAGCGCATCGACGAAAATTACCTGCATTTGGCCGTCACCGAGTCCATGGAAAGTCGGCCCCGTGAGATCACCCTGGACGATATTTTCGAGGTGGTCAGCTCTCTTTTCGGTATCGGCAAGGAGCATCTGCACTCCCAGGCCCGCAGCTGGGAACGGCTCAACGAAGCACGGGCCGTTTGCGCAATGCTGGTCGAAGAAATGGGGCACATCGATACCAAAGCCCTGCGCAGCTCGATGGGCTTTTCCAGTTCGGCCATGGTCCAGCTGCTGCAGCGCTACGAGGACCAATTGGCCGATGACCCCGCCCTGCAGTCCAAGCTGGATGAATCGCGCCGGCAACTGGGCTTGAGCGAAGAGCGGCCCGCTGCGGTCGCGGCTGCAGGCGCTTGAAGGCTTCGTATAGACTTCTTCCTGCCCTCGGGCTGCTGGAGAGCCCTATCCAACCGGCTTGAGGGCCGGGAGGTCGACGAAGCCCGATGATTGAGGTCGGCGAAGGCATCACCATTCCCGAAGGCGAATTGACCTTCGTCGCCTCACGCAGCAGTGGGCCCGGAGGCCAGAACGTCAACAAGGTCTCCACCCGCGTCACCTTGGTCTTCGACCTGCACAACTCGTCCTGCTTCAATCCCGAACAAAAGGCACGAATCCAGCGCAGACTGGCCAATCGCATCAGCAAAGAGGGGCTGCTTCAAGTTTCCAGCCAGCAGTTCCGCAGCCAGTCGGCCAACCGCAAGGCGGTACAGGGGCGCTTGGCCGATTTGCTCAGCAAGGCCTTGCAAAAAAGGGCGCCCCGCAAGAAAAGACCCATTCCGGAGTCGGTTCGGCAGCGGCGCCTGCAGGAAAAGCAGCGCCGCAGCCAGCTCAAGCGCCTGCGCCGAAAAGTGGATCCCGAGTAAGCCGACCGAAGAGAGTTCGCGGTTCGCAGTTCGCAGTTCGCAGTTTGAAACCCGTAACCCGACTCCTGACTGCTGCCTCCACTGCTGATATACTTCCCCCCACCGAAGCCGATATTGGGATGAGGAGTGCGATGCAGGTCAGGCTTGTTCGGACGGTTTTGGCGGTCTTGGGGATCCTTTCGGCGGCCCTGCTTCTGCTGGGGATCCGCCCTGCCTCACAGCCGCAGGCGGACAAGCAAAAGGGCATGAGCTGGGTGGCCAGCCCGCAGCCCATCGGCCTGGACGACCTGCGCCCATTGGCCCTCAATCACGTCAACTGGATCGTTCAGACCCCCTTTGGCTGGCAGCCAAGCATCGACTCGCCGCAAATCAGGCTGGCCACGGGAAGCCGCGTTCATTGGGGAGAATCCGACCAGGGGCTGCGAACCACCGCCCAGCTAGCCCGCAAATTGGGGATTCGGACGCTGCTCAAGCCCCATATCTGGCTGCGTCGGGGCGCCGACGGCAAGTGGCGCAGCGACATTGCCATGTCCAGCCCACAAGACTGGGACAAGTGGTTCGAAAACTATCGGCGCTTCATCCTCCACTACGCCCGTCTGGCCCAGCAAAGCGGCATCGAAGCGCTGTGCATCGGAACCGAACTGCACCAAACAGCCGTCCTCATGCCGGATCGATGGCGGCGCATCATTTGGGAGATTCGGCAGCTTTACGGCGGCAAGCTCACCTACGCCGCCAATTGGTACCGGGAATTTGAGGAGATTGATTTCTGGCCGGAACTGGACTATATCGGCATTCAGGCCTATTTTCCCCTTTCCAGCAAAAAGCGCCCCAGCCTGGACGATCTCAAGATGGGCTGGCGACCGCACTTGGAGGCCATTCAGGCAGTTGCCCAGCGCTACGGCAAGCCGATCCTCTTCACCGAAATCGGCTATCGAAGCGTGCCCGAAGCGGCCATCGAGCCCTGGAAATGGCCTCAGCATGCCCCCGATTCGCCTGTCGATCACCTCGCCCAGGCCAATGCCTACGAAGCTTTCTTCCAGACCTTTTGGGACCGCAGCTGGTTTGCCGGCGCCTATTTCTGGAAATGGTACGCACGCACCCGCCGCTTGAACCCCGCCACCAACTCCGACTTCACCCCCCAGCAAAAACCGGCCCTGCAAGTGCTGGAGAAATGGTATGGGAGATAGTGGTCAGTGGTCAGTGGTCAGTTGGGGAGTATTGGTCCAAAGTCCAAAGTCCAAAGTCCAAAGTCCAAAGTCCACAGAGGTTACAATCTTCCTGACTATCGAGCCCGCGTCGGCTTCTCTCTCTGAACTGACAACTGACAACTGACCACTGACAACAACTATCCCTCCCCCGCCAGCCGGTCGTACTGCTTTTTGATCAGGCTGTAGTGCTCCTGCTCCTCTTCGGCGAATTGGAGGAAAATGTCTCGGCCGCGGGTGTCGTTGAACTTGTCGGCGTACTGCTTGAAGTAATTGTAGGCCTCCAGTTCCATGGTCATGGCGATCTCCAGCGCGTCCAGGGAGCTGAGGTCTTTGTCCAGCTTATTGCGCACCTCGTCGCGGGAGGGAAAGATCTCTTTGAGTGCGCCGTAGTCGAAGTGCAGGAAGACAGGCGCCTGCAGGACGCTGCGGTCCCGGTCGATGAGCCGGTCCCATTCCTGTTCCAGGCCTCTCAGATGGCTTTTTTCCTCTTCCAGCATCTCCAGGAAGGTGGAACGGGTGGACTCGTCTTTGACGATCTCGGCGGCGGTGCTGTAAAAGTTGATTCCCCGCTCCTCGGTGGCCATGGCGATGCGCAGCGCGTCGCGGGCGAATACCAGGTCGGTGTCATAAACAGGCGGCTCGACTTCGTTTTTCTGCTGGCAATCCTGGCAGATCCCGAAGATCTGCAGCTTGTGGCGCAAAGGCTTGAAGCGGTATTCAGTAACGATGAGCTCCTGCAGGCGCTCAAACTCGGGGCTGAAGAATTCGATGGCGCGGTTGCACTGCTCACAGATCAGGTGATGGTGGTGGGGGCGTTTGTAGTGAAGCTCGAATCGGGCTCTGCCGTCCCCCAAATCGCTTTCCCGCGCCAGCCCGCAGCCCGTCAATGTCTTGATGGTTCGGAAGACGG
>JANQFM010000367.1 GCA_028277865.1 Acidobacteriota bacterium | reverse complement strand
CGGCGATCAGGAAGACCTGAGATATCTGTAAGGGATTTAGTCCGAATTGCTGGTTGAGGAAAGGGGAAATGTAGGTCAGGAAAGCCAAGGTTGCGCCTGAAACGCCGAATGAGGCCCAGACGGCGGCCTGAGTGTCTGTTCTGCGCAAGAGGGCGGCATAGGTGCGCATGAAAGAGGTCTTCGAGGAGGCCCGGCCGGAAGGGCGGTCGGAAGGCATGATAAAGGCGCAGGCAGCCAGCAGCAGCGACAGGAGGGCGGAGGCCAGGAAAACGCTTTTCCACCCCCAGGATTGGGCGATGGCCGCCCCGGCGGGAATCCCCACGATGAGGGCTGCAAAGTAGGAGGAGAGGACGATTCCCATCACCCGTCCCCGCACCTTGTAAGGAAAGCGGTCGCCCACATAGCTGGCCGTACAGGTGGATAGCAAACCCGCTGTGACCCCGGTCAAGATCCTCAATGAGAGAAGGGAGCTGAAAGTCGGCGCCAGGAATGATCCCGCAGCGGTGGCCGCGAATGCCAGCAAGCCGAGGCGGAAGAAAAGCACCCGTCCGTAGCGGTCGGTCAAAGGGCCCAGAAAGAGATTGAAAAAGCTGGCGCCCAGGGCGTAGCCGCTGATGAGCAGCCCCAGCCACTGGATATCGACTCCCAGATCCATGCGGGGCAGCAGGGGGATGAGCATCTGGTTGTCAGCCGAAGCCAAAAAGAGGATGGCGAAGAGGATGGCGATGGTCCAGAAGTCCCGCATCGATTGATCCACGCAGGCAGCGATCGGATGTTCCTGGATTCGAGGGGAAGTCTCGCGCAAAGTCGCAAAGTGTGCAAAGTCAAATCAAAGCCAGGTCGGATCCTTTGCGCCTTTGCGTCGTTGCGCGAAACTCCCCGATCTACCGAGTTCAGCATCCGAGGGCCGGACGTACAGGGCCTGCAATTGCTGCGGCCGTACTGCCTGCCCTCGCGTGTAACGGAAATAGGCCAGGCGGCACAGGCTGTCCACCAACCTGTTGCCGCTGGCAAAGACCCGGTCGGCGGGGCGCAGCGATTCGATGGTGGTGTGGTAAAACTCTGCGCCGTCGCCCACGAAAAGGCAGCGGTGGTCGGGCAGCCTCTTGAGCCATTCGGCGGGGCGAAGCACGGCGGGCGCAGACTCTTCCTTCAGGTGCAGCCCCTCGATTCGGTAAAGGGCGCCGAAGACTTGCTGGCGGCGGGCATCGATGACTGGCGCCACCCGCTCGGAGGCCCATCGGAAACGGTAGGCCAAGGCCTCCAAAGTCCCTACACCCAGCACCGGCTTGCCCAAGGCCTGGGCCAGACCCTTGACAGTGGCCAATCCCACCCGGATTCCCGTGAATGACCCTGGACCTGTGGCGATTGCCAAGGCGTCCAGATCGCCGGGTGTCAGGGAATGTTCGGACAACATGCGGTCGATCCACTCGATGAGGCGCTCGGAATAGCGCAGAGGGGTCTTGCAGACCCACATCCCGATCACCTCGCCGTTGCGGCTCAGCGCGACACCTCCGCTGTTGGTGGCTGTATCGATTCCCAGAAGAAACATCGTCTAAGAGGAGCCAACATAAAGCAAAAAGGGGGTCCGCGCCAAGGCGCCTTCGAGCGAAGCGGCATATTGGGCTTGCGATGCGCCTTGGCGCGAACTTCTCAGTCCCCTTGACGGGCTGCATTGCAGCAGCGAGAATCCTGCAATGCCGCAAGTCGAGAGGCTGGTTGAGCTGCTGCAAAGGGGCCGCAACGAGGCAATGGCCATCGCTGCGCCGGGACGCTCACCGCTCAGCTTCGGCGCTTTGCGGCGTTTGGTCAGCCGGACCATCATAGCGCTGAACAGGCTGGGAGTGGGCCGCAACGATGCGGTGGCCGTCGTGCTCCCCAACGGCCCCGAGATGGCTTCGGCTTTTGTTTCCGTTGCCGCCGCATGCACTTGCGCTCCACTCAATCCGGCTTACCGGCAAGAAGAGTTCGAGTTTTACCTCAAGGATCTGGGCGCCAAGCTGATTGTCCTCGCAGAGGGCGAGCAGACGCCGGCCCGCAGGGCAGCCCAACGGCTGGGGATCGCCATCGCCAAGCTGCGCCCAGGCGGGGATGCGGGCGAGTTTTCGATCTCAGGCAACCCATGTTCAGGGCAAGCCGGCTCAAGCGGAGCGGGCCAAGCCGACGACGTGGCGCTCGTCCTGCACACCTCGGGCACCACCGCCCGTCCCAAAATCGTTCCCTTGAGCCAGCGCAACCTGTGCGCCTCGGCCCGCAACATCGCCCAAAGCCTGTCGCTGACCAGCCAGGATCGCTGCCTCAACGTCATGCCGCTCTTTCATATTCACGGGCTTTTGGCCGCAGTGCTCAGTTCGCTTCATGCCGGCGCCGAGGTCTTCTGCACTCCCGGCTTCAACGCCTTGAAGTTCTTTTCCTGGATGGAGGAGGGCCGGCCGTCCTGGTATACGGCCGTCCCCACCATGCATCAGGCCATCCTGGCCCGTGCAGGGCGTCACAAGCAGCTGCTTGCCGCATCGCCCCTGCGCCTGATCCGATCCTCATCCGCCTCGCTGCCCCCTCAGGTCATGCAAGCACTGGAGGAGGTCTTTGATGCGCCGGTCATCGAGGCCTATGGGATGACCGAAGCCGCTCACCAGATGGCCAGCAATCCCTTGCCGCCCGCAGCCCGCAAACCGGGGACGGTAGGGGTGGCGGCAGGACCGCAAGTGGCGGTGATGGGCGAGCAAGGCCGACTTCTTCCTCCAGGCCGCATCGGCGAAGTGGTCATCCGGGGCGTCAACGTGACTGCCGGATATCAAAACAACCCCCAGGCCAATGCCGAGTCATTCACCAGTGACGGATGGTTCCGGACCGGAGACCAAGGGGTGATGGACGATCAGGGATACCTGCGCTTGACAGGACGCCTCAAGGAGATCATCAACCGGGGCGGCGAGAAGATCTCGCCCCGCGAAGTGGACGAAGTGCTCATCGACCATCCGGCCGTGGAGCAGGCGGTGACTTTTGCGCTGCCCCACGACAGGCTGGGAGAGGAAGTGGCCGCTGCCATCGTGCTGGCGCGGGATTCGACCGCCAATGAATCGGAGATCCGGAGTTTTGCCGGCCGCCGCCTGGCCCCCTTTAAGGTTCCGCGCAAGGTCTTTTTCATGGACGAGATCCCCAAAGGCGCAACCGGAAAGCTGCAGCGCATCGGATTGGCCGGCAAGCTGGGGCTCCACCGGAAGGAGTTTCGCACAAAGCCGCAAAGGGCGTAATAAGGGTACTGGTTTGATTTCAGTGTTGATCTTTGCACAGGGAACAGGGAACAGGGAACAAGGAACACGGAACAGGGAAGACAGGGAAGACAGGGAAGACAATGGAATCATTCGGCCTTCCGGCCTCTTCCTTCTTCCGTGTTCCCTGTTCCCTGTTCCCTGTTCCGTGTTCCGTGTTCCATTCAATCGGCAGCAACACTCGAAATAGCCACCACCAATTAGCATATGAGACTTTGCATTTACGGGGCCGGGGCTGTTGGAGGGTATTTGGGGGTCCAGTTGGCTCTGGCGGGCTTCGAAGTGACCCTGATTGCGCGAGGGCCGCATTTGGAGGCCATGCGCAAGAACGGCCTGACTCTGCTGATCGGAGGAGAAGCCAGGACGGCCCGAATTCCCTGCACGGACGACCCAGCCCAACTCGGCCCTCAGGATTACGTCATCCTGGCGCTCAAAGCCCACTCGGTGCGGCCCGTCGTCGAGCAAATGACTCCCTTGATGGGGTCCGAGACGGCTGTGGTGACCGCCCAGAACGGAATCCCCTGGTGGTATTTCTACAAGCTGGAGGGCGCCTGGCAGGGGCGTCGGCTGGAAAGCATCGATCCCGGCGGGAGCATTTGGGAAACCTTGGGGCCGCAAAGGGCCATCGGCTGCGTGGTCTATCCCTCCAGCGTGATCGTCGAGCCCGGAGTGATCCGCCACGTGCAGGGGAACCGATTCATGCTGGGCGAGCCGGACGGGTCGCGCTCGCCGCGCATCCAGGCGCTGAGCAAGGCACTGACAGCAGCAGGCTTCAAGGCGCCGGTGCGCAAACGCATCCGCGACGACATCTGGCTGAAGCTGTGGGGCAACCTGTCCTTCAATCCGGTCAGCGTCCTCACTCAGGCCACCCTGGAGCAGATGGCGGGTCACGCGGGAACGCGCCAGGTGATCCGCAACATGATGCAGGAGGCCCAGCAGGTGGGCAGGCAGTTGGGCGTGAGATTCCTGGTCGACATCGAAACCCGCATCGGCTGGGCTGAGGACGTCGGCGCCCACAAGACCTCGATGCTGCAGGATCTGGAAAAAGGCCGTTCCATGGAGATCGACGCCCTGGTCGGCGCTGTGGCCGAGATGGGACAGATGGTGGGTGTCCCGACCCCCACCATCGACACTGTCTTAGCCCTGGTCCGGCTGCGCGCCCGCATGGACTGGCCACAGAGGCCCTGAGGCACAAAGAGGGGAGGAGAGAGATCGATGACATCAGAATCGCCCAGTCCCCGCCAACAAGCCCGGCAACGCCTCCACGACTTGAAGCCTCCCAGCATGATCCTGGGCAGCCTGATGGTCTATTTCGGACCCGGCATCATCCTCATGATGACCGGGATCGGGACCAGCCACCTGGTGACCGCCCCTACTGCCGGAGGGCGCTTCGCCTATGCCCTGCTGTGGTGCATTCCAATGGCTTACATCTTCAAGTATTCCGGATTCGAGATGGCCTTTCGGTTCACCAACGCCACCGGCAAGAGCATCATCGAGGCCTACTCGACAGCCAGGCACAAATGGCCCTTGTGGTACGTCATGGTGACCACCTTGGTGCAGTGCGCCGTGGGCCAGGCCGGACGGCTGGTGGCCGCCTCGGCGGTCCTCTACTATTTCTTCTCCGCTTCTTTGGGGCTGGAAATCCCCCTGCCGGCCTACGGCCTGGCGCTGGGCCTGTTTTCCGTGGCGGTCCTTTTGAAGGGCAGCTACAAGGCGGTCGAGACGGCTGCCAAGGCGGCGGCCGGCGCGCTGGTTTTCTCAGCCCTGGCCGTCTACCTGGTCCGTCCTGCGCCTTTGTCTGCCCTGAGCCATTTTTGGATACTCGAAGTGCCGCCTGACTCGTGGCTGGTCATCGCCGCTTTCCTGGGCCTGTTGCCCACCGGCATCGACGTCTCCTTGCAGGCCTCCGAGTGGGGCAAGGCCAAGAAGGTGGGCATGAGCAAGATTCGGGCCGATCTGGAAGAAGCCGGCCTGGCCCGCCCTTTCGACCCCTTTTCCTCTTCGCACTCTGATTTGACGGTCGACACCTCGCAGCTGCCGAAGCCGGCCCTGCAATACTGCCGAAAGTGGTTCCAGATCGGCCTCTGGGACTTTCGCTTCGGCCACATCGTGTCGTTTTTTGTGGCCTGCATCTTCCTGCTGCTGGCGGCGGTGTGGATCTATCCCAGCCCGGTCGAAGGGCGGGCCGTGATGCGGGAGATCGGCAAGATCTTTACCGAAAGCGTGGGGCCTTGGATGATGGTCGTCTTCCTGCTGGGCGCTTTCGCAGCCACTTTTTCGACAGCCTTCAACTACTTCGACGGATGGCCCCGCATCGTGGGCGCCTGCTGCCGCAACCTCTTCCGCCCCACCGCCCGCCTGCAGGGCATCGACCGCAGCGAACTGACGCCGCAGCACAAGAAGGAGTGGTACTCGGAGTACAACATCTACCGCGCCACCATGTTTTTTTCCCTCATCGCCTCGGTGGCCATCATGGCCGGCCTTCCGCGTCCCGTCTACTTGGTGCTGGTGGCCTCGGCGCTGGCTTTTTTCATCGCCCCGGTGGTCTTTTTCCTCAATCTTTACTACTGCCTCAAGATCATCCCAAAGCGGGATGCCTCGTTTTACCCCTCCCTGTTTTCCCGTACCTTCGCCTGGTTCAGCCTGGCTGTCTTTACCGCCCTGACGGCGGTCCTGATCTTGGCCCGGCTTTTCGGCATCGCTCTATTCGGCGCTTGACATTCCCGGGGCAAAAACGTCGAGTGGTGACGCAACTGCAACCGGGCTTCTCAAATAAGCAGTGGTTGTAAGCTCAGATTGTGGCCGGGGTTTTTTCAGCGAAATCGAGGTTCAAGGCACGGTTCCGCAGGCCGCGCATGACCATTCGTGACTCGCTGCGGCTGGCTGAGAAGGCCTTTTTCAGTTCCTCGACGATTCGATCGGGATCCATCAGGCTGCTGCAGGTGAATACATCCAGGGCGGCGTAGCCGTGTTCGGGCCAGGTGTGAACGGCCAAGTGGCTTTCGGCGATGACGACGACTCCGCTGACCCCTTGAGGGCTGAAGCGGTGCAGGACGGTTTCGACCACCGTTGCGTTGATCGCACGGGCAGCCTGCACGAGGGCCTTTTCGACGGCTTTCTTACTGTCCAGAATCCGGTGCTCGCAATCGTACAGGTCGATGAGAAGCTGGGTGCCCAGTGTCCGATCCTTTGATCCAGCTTTCCTCTCTCCTTGCACCATCTTTGTCCTCCACCCCAGCTTTACGGAAACGAGGAGCCTGAAATTCCAAATTGGCCAATTCAGGCCCAGCCAATGTACCAGATGAAGCGGTTTTCCTCCGCCCAGCAACCCGGCAACTGATACAATCAGGAGACCTTGGACCAGCAAATCGAAGCCACAGAGACACAAAGGCACAGAGGGTCCGGAGCCTGGTCCCAACCGAAAAGCGAAGCCTGGAGCCGCTGCCTACTGATCGTTCCGGTCCTTGCTGCTTGCCTGGCGGTTTTCTGCTCTGCGCCTGATGGTCCTCCAGCGGCTGAACAGCTCCTCAGCATCGGATCGCATCGCCTTCAGTTTCGATTGCAGGGAGCTGGTGAACCCACGGTAGTTCTCGATGCCGGCATCACGGATGGCATGGACAGGCTCGCTCAGCTGCAGCAACGCCTGGCCCAGGACAGCAGGGTTTTCGCCTACAACAGAGCCGGATACGGTTCCAGTGAAGCCGGGCCGCTGCCGCGCGACTGCGGCCGCGAAGCGGCCGAGTTGAAGGCACTCCTCGAGAAGGCGCAAGTGCCCGGCCCCTACGTGCTGGTCGGCCATTCTTTGGGAGCCTTGAACATGCAGCTTTTCGCCGCCCGCTATCCGGACGACGTGGCCGGGATGGTCTTGCTGGATCCGCCGCCCCTTTCATTCATCCTCGGACAGGATTATGGGGACCTGGTCGAAATGGCCGATCAGATGACTGCGCGATGGCAGGCATTGGCTGATTCGAACGCGGACTCTGATGATCCCCAGCAAAGGGTGCAGGCGGCCTTCTTTCGAATGATCGCCTCAGAGCATCGGGAGTTGTTCGGTGAATCCGCCAGGCAGGTGGCCGGCATTTCGAGCTTCGGCGACATGCCGCTCGTCATCGTGGCGGCGAGCGTGCCCAATCCGGCGTTCGGCGAAATCGCCGAGGAATACCAGAGCTACTGGATCGAGCAAAGCCGCGCACTTGCCAAGAAGTCCTCCAATGGCAGGCTCATTCTGGCTGAAGGTGCCTCGCACTATTTGTACGAAGATGCACTGGCCTTGGTGGCGGACAGTGTCTTATCGGTCGTGCAGCAGACGGGTCCTCAGACCAGAGAAGAAAAGCCACAAAGTCACTAACCCGGATTCCTCACGGGTTGCCTATTGCGGAGCCGCCATCATCCGCCCTGGCTGCGTTGCGCTCGGTCGCGATGCCTTGCCAGGGCGGCGCATGCAGCTCCTCGCGACGGCAACCCGTGAGAAGTCCGGGCTAAGGCAGCTCACTTTAGGGGAATAGCGCTGAAAGAAATGGAGGCCACGTGCCGGGCTTGTCCCGGTCGGGCTGTGTTTAGTGACCAGACCCGGATCAAAAACGCTATCGCCACCACGGAGCTTGACTCCGTGGAGCGATGTTTCATTTCATGGCTGGGATCCCAATCGCCGGAAAACCCTTCCAGCCCAGGCAAACCCGCGCAGCCAGCACCTGCAACCCTTCGCGGCCCTGAAACTGGGAGCTTTTGCGGGCATTTGCTGCAATCCGGCCATCTCGCCCCTAGTGCAGGAAACATCGCCCCACCGAGGCAAGCTCGGGGGTGGCCCATCAGGCCTTTTGCCCGGTTCTGGTTTCCATACACGGCCCGACCGGGACGAGCCCGGCACGTGGCCACATACTCTCCGCGCCTGTTTCTTCTTAAGTGAGCAGCATGGGCTAAGGCACAGAGAGCATTCTTGCAGTTCAGCATGGGCTTGTTTACAGACTGGAACGGAACAGGGTAAGATCATTAACATGATTCAGCCCAACCTCAGACTCCGAATCGAAATCGAGCAGGAAGAGGATGGCCGATGGATCGCCGAAGTCCCTGAGTTGCCGGGGGTCATGACATACGGCTCGTCTCCCGCTGAAGCAAACGTCAAAGTCCAGGCTCTGGCCTTGCGGGTTGTTGCAGATCGTCTCGAGCACGGCGAAGCTGGCCCCGGGCCGCTGCAGATCCACTTTAACGCCGCATGAGTCATTGGCCCAGTACCCGCGCAAGACGGGTTCTCGCTGCTCTTAATAGGATCGGTTGGCAAGTGAAAAGGCAGTCCGGGTCACACCGGATCCTCGAAAGGGAAGGCTGGCCCATTTATGTGTTTGCCTTCCATGACCGTGAGGAACTCGGTCCTCGGATACTTGCCAGGATCGCGAGGCGCACTGGGTTGAAGCCAAAAGACGTATGATGCGATCAGCCTGTCAAACCCGCTGGCTCCCGATTTCTTGTCAATCCCCCGAACGCTCTCCGATGCAATAGAGGTACTTCTCGGTACGGATGAAGATCTGGCCGTCGGAGACGGCGGGCGACGACAAGGTGTAGCCCTCCAACTGGTTTTCGGCCAGCACCTTGAATTCCGGACCCGCCTGCAGCACGGTGGTCACCCCTTCTTCGCTGGTGGCGTAGATCCTTCCGTCGGCCAACACGGGAGAGGCGCTGTAGATTCCCGCCTTGACGCGTTCCGGCCCCCAGACGGTTTCGCCGCTCTTGGCATTCAGGCAATGTGCCACGCCCCGGTCCCCGATGATGTAAAGGCGTTCCCCATCGGTGACGGGAGTGGGGACGTCGGGTCCGTCGGCGCTTTGCCAAAGGCGGTGCGACTCGGTGATGTCGCCGCGGCCTCCGGCTTTGAAGGCCTGCAAGGGATTGCGGCGCGTTGGGACGAAGATGGTGCGGCCATGAATGACCGGAGAGGCCACCACACGGTAATTGCGGCGCTTTTCGGGGTTCAGGCCCGCTGCGCGCCACAGCTCTTCGCCTGTATTGGGATCGTGGCCTGTCACGTAGTCTCCGCCGCTGATGACGATCTCGGTGTTGCCGTCGTACTGCAAGAGGGCCGGGGTCGTATAGGAATCCGGCGATTCCATGACAGCGTCGGTGGGGCGTTCCACCTTCCACCGGGTTTGGCCCGTCTGCGCATCCAGGGCCAGGACGTAGGAAGGATCGTCTGTGCGCATGCCGTGCAACACCGGAATATAGAGGGTGCCTTCGTGCAGCAGAGGAGAGGAGGCGTAGCCCCAATTGAGCCCGAAGTTGCCGTAGTCCTTTTGGATGTCCCGCGACCAGATCTCCTGGCCCTGAAAATCGAAGCTCTTGACCAGCCCTGTCCCGGTCATCACCCAGACATGCTTGCCGTCTGTGACGGGGGAGGGCGAGGACATGTTTTGCTTGCGCATCTGACGGTTGCCGCCCCCCAGCCCGCGCTTCCACAGAACTTCTCCTCGGTTGCGGTCGATGCACCAAAGGGCCAATTGCTTGGCTTTGGGATCCTCCTCCGCCGGCTCTTGCTGTTGCTGCGGCGGCGAAGGCCTTGTGGAGCCGGCGGTCTGGGGCGGCGAGGGTCTTCTGGAGCCGGCAGTCTGCGGAGAACCGGGAGGCCCACCCGGCCTGCCGCCTCCGGGCCTGCGTCCTCCACGCCGCCGACGTCCCTGTTGGCGGATTCCGCCTTCGGCCGTGCTGATAAAGATGTAGTCTCCCCAGATGATGGGCGTCGACCCGCTCCAGGCAGGCATTTCCAGCTTCCAATGGATGTTTTCAGTGGGGCTCCAGGTCAGGGGCAGGTTCTTTTCGGAACTCGCTCCGTCGCGGCTGGGGCCCCTCCAATTGGGCCAGTCGCTCGACCAGACGGTGCCTGTCGCGGTAAGGAGAAAGCAGATCAGAAAGAGTCGTAGACGCAAGATTCACCTCCCAGGGTTTTCAACCGTACTGTGCCACAATGCCCGCAGAGATGCCACTCAAATCTTGACGCCGGCCCTGGCTGGCATTCCGATGGACGTCAAATGTCCATTCTGTGGCAACTCCAGTGGCTTCACAGCAGGGCAGCTCCGCCACCGACTAATCTCCAGGCTCCTGCGGAGTACGCATTCGGTTAACCCGTCAGGCCACCAGGATCTGCGGGAATCCGGTTCCAGCTGTCAATCAAGGCTCCACCGGGACGGCCCGATAAGCGTTAAATTAAGGGCGGGTGTTTCCTGCCGGTTGCAGAAAAGGGGAATGGCGTTTTCACCTGCTTCAGCAGGTTGCCCGAAAGCCTTCAGCCTTTCGGGCTGTTAG
>JANQFM010000359.1 GCA_028277865.1 Acidobacteriota bacterium | reverse complement strand
CGCCTTGTTGCCGGCCTGGAACTGTTCGCCCGCCTATCCCCCTCCGCCGGAGACTCGTCAGGAGGTGGTGACCGACACGCTGCACGGGTACGAGTTTCCTGACCCGTTCCGGTGGCTGGAGGATCAACAAAGCGAAGAAACCCGCAGCTGGATTGTTCAGCAGAACGCATACGCCGAGCAGATCATCGGCCAAAGCCCTTTGCGGGAGAGGATTCACCAGCGCTTGAAAGAGCTGATGGACGTGGACGATCTCAGCTCGCCCCGCAAGGCCGGCGAATTCGAATACTTCACTATGAGGCGAAAAGGGCAGGAGTTGCCGGCGCTCTACCGGCGTCCCGCCCCGCCCGAAGGCACCCGGCTGCGGATCGATCCGGCCGAAGAGTACGAGGTGGTCATCGATCCGCACGAAATGAGTGAGGACCACACTACCCGAGTCGCCATTCACTCTCTTTCCAAGGACGGAAAATATCTCGTCTACAGCCTGCGCGACGGAGGCCAGGACGAGGTGGAGCTGCGCATCCGTGACCTTGAAACAGGCAGCGACCTTGAGGAGCAATATCCGAATCTGCTCTACGACATGTCGTCCTTCGCCAGCGACGGAAAAGGCTTTTACTTTGTGGCCCGTTCCCGCATCATCGGCCCGCGCCTTCTCTACCACAAACTTGGAACCCCCATCCAAGAAGACCGGCTGATCTTCGGCAACGGCATCGGGCCGACCAGCTTTTTGCGGTTGGACCAAGCCCAAGAAGACCGCTTTCACCTCTTCACCGTGCAGCATGGCTGGGCTCGCCACGAGATCTTTTGGCAGGACGATAAAAGCGATGAGGCCAAGCCCATCGTGACGGGACTGAATGCCCACTTCCATCCGCGCCTTCGCGACGGCAAGCTGCTGGTGCGGACAGACTACAAGGCGCCCAACTACCGCATCATCGAGATCGATCCCCGCCATCCCGAGCCCGATAACTGGAAGGAAATACTGGCCGAAGGCCCGGACTTTTTGCACAGCTACAGCTTGATCGGGGAGAGGATCTTCGCCCGCTACCTGCACAACGTCAGCAGCAAGATCCGCATCTTCAAGATGGACGGCACACCGGACGGCGAAATCCCGGTCCCCGACCATCACACCGCCTCGATCCGCAGCTTCGGCGAGGGCAAGGGGCTGCTGTCCCTGACCTCGCTGACCCAGCCCGAGATGCAGTACCTGATCGACCTGGAAAGCGGAGAGCGTGAAGTGTGGAGGGATTCGCCGGTTGCTTGGGACGGCCAGGGCTACACCGTCGAGCAGGTCTGGTACGCCTCCAAGGACGGCACGGAGGTGCCCATGTACGTCGTCCACAAATCCGGGATCGAATTGGACGGCAGCCACCCCACATTGCTGTACGGCTACGGCGGATTCAACGTCAGCCTGACTCCGAGATTCAGTGCCCGTGCGGCAGTGTGGCTGGAAAACGGAGGTGTTTGGGCGGTGGCCAATCTGCGCGGCGGCAGCGAATACGGGGAAAAGTGGCACAGGGCCGGCATGCTGGCAAACAAGCAAAACGTCTTCGACGACTTCATCGCCGCCGCCGAGTGGCTCATCGATCAGGGCTACACGAACTCCGAAAAGCTGGCCATTTTCGGGGGCAGCAACGGAGGCCTGTTGGTGGCCTCGGCCCTGACTCAGCGTCCCGAACTCTTCCGGGCCGTGCTTTGCGCCTTTCCCGACCTGGACATGGTGCGTTTCACCTTCTTTACCGAGACCAACAACATGCCTGCCCTGCTGGAGTACGGCAATGCCAGGCAGCCGGCCCAGTTCGAGTATCTGCGCCTTTACTCCCCTTACCAAAACGTCTTCAAAGGCACCGGCTACCCGGCCGTGATGCTCACCTCGGGCGACCTGGACACCCGCGTCCCGCCGCTTCAGGCCCGCAAGATGACGGCCATGCTGCAGGCCTCCACCAATTCGGGGCTGCCCGTCATCCTGCGCTACAACCCCAAGGCCGGCCACGCTGCCGGACGGGGGCGCCCCTTCAGCCTTGTCGTCCAAGATACGGCAGCCGAGTTGGCTTTTCTCCTCGGTCAACTGGGAGTTGATGCTGGCAGTTCGACGCCCTGAATCCAGGTGTGTTTTAGATTTCCCTGCTTCTTCGCCACAGCAGATGGGGTGAAGAATCGGGAGTCAGCCCAAGGCACCGCTTCCGATCGGAGCGCCCGCATCTTACGGGCCTCTGAAGTTCGATCTGCTCGCCTTCCAGGAGACTGAATCCCTCATCATCTCGATGGGCATGTTCCCGGTCGTCACGCGAACGTTGTCGATCGCCCACGACTCGTCGTTGATGTCCTGAACCCCCATACCTTCGAGGGTGAATGTGACGCAGACCTTGCTGCCGGTGTGCGGGATGTTGTGCAAGATGGGATCCGCGCCCATGTTGTAGGCGCTGTCGGTGTAGAAGCTGCCCGGTCCGGAGAAGCCCAGATCG
>JANQFM010000358.1 GCA_028277865.1 Acidobacteriota bacterium | reverse complement strand
GAAACATCGCTCCACGGAGTTAAGCTCCGTGGTGGCGATAGGGTTTTTGAAGCGGGACTGGTTACTAAACACAGCCCGACCGGGACAAGCCCGGCACGTGGCTTCCAGCGCCCGGTACTCCTTAAGTGAACGGTATTGTCCTTAGCCCGGACTTCTCACCGGGTTGCCGTCGCGACCGAGTGCAACGCAGCCAGGGCGGATGATGGCGGCTCCCTTTCAGGGAGCCAAAGGAGGCTGCACCACCGTGCTGTCTATCAGCCTCAAAATAGTTCTGCAGGGTAATACAGCAGACGAAAAATCCCATTTCTGGACAAGAACTAGCGAGGCAGCGCCTCAGACCGACCGCAGAAGGATTTCGGGTTCCAGGTTCCGGGTTCCGGGTTTTCGGGATTCGGATTCTGGAATCCGGAACCTGGGGCCTGGAGCCCGGAACCCGGAACCCCTGACCGCCGCAGAACCCCTCGCAGCCAAATTTGACTCAATCGTGAAGAATCCTGAAACCCTAGCGGCCTAGCTAACTCAGCCTTACCTCTCTGGGACTTCCAGGACGCATCGGAAGCCGGTGTATTCGTTGCGGATGAGGGGTTCCAGCCGACGATTAAAGGTGAACATTTCACGGGCGGTTTCGCGATAGTTGCCGCCCCTTGCCACTTGGTGTTGCTTTCCCTTGACGGCTTCACTGTCCGAGGTCCACTCGGAGACGTTTCCTCCCAGGTCGTAAACCTCGAAGGGTGAGGCATCCCCTGCACGACTGCCCACCGGCTCGCTCAGGTCGCTGCTGAAGACGGCGGTCTCATGGCGTGAAGGCGCCTGGTTGCCCCAGGGGAAAAAGCGTCCATCGTCTCCTCGCGCCGCGCGCTCCCATTCCTGTTCGCTGGGCAGGCGCCCGCCGCGCCACTGGCAGTAGGCCTGGGCGTCCGCTGCCGAAACCCACACCACCGGGAAGCCGGCCGCCCATTCGGGATAACGGCGGGCCGTTTCCCAGTGGTGAAGAAAACCGCCGGCTTGGCCGGGCTGATAGCCGGTCGCCTGCAGGAACTCCAGAAACTGCTGATTGGTGACCTCGAAGGAATCCATCCGGAAATCCCGGACGGACACAGGGCGGGGGGGGATGACGAAGCGACTGCGCAGCTGTTCCTTCATGCCGGGGAAGCTCATTCGTGAGAAGCTGAGGTAGGCTTGAAATTGACGCTCTGTGGCGCCGAACAGAAAAGAGCCGCCCGGGATCCGCACCATGTCCTGGTTGGGATCTGCTGGAGGGGTTGTTGGGCTGGCAGGAATCTGCGGCGCCTGCGGCTGGGCCTCCTGCTCTTGTGCGGCTGCAACCTCTTCGCCAGACTCTTGGAAAGATTGGCAGGACAGGGCAGTGAAAAGGCCCATCAGCAAGCTGGGGGCTATGCGGCTCAGTCGATTCATCAAGGACTTGATTCTAGCTGGAAAGCGCTCTTGCTGCTCAACCGAACACTGCAAAGTGGAAGAGGGAGCAACGAACACGGAACAGGGAAGAAAAGGCATGTACAGGAATCCTCTCCCTTCCGGCCCTCCTCCTTGTTCCGTGTTCCCTGTTCCATCCAATCGGCAGCAACATACGAATAGACCACTGCCTGCGTGCGTTCTTTGCGGTTTTGCGCCTTTTGCGTGAAACTCCCGGATCCGTTCGGCATGCGCTTATTGGAGGGCTGGCCTTATCGTAGGCGTCAATGTCGCAAAGGGTCTTTGGTCAAGTCTTCGATGTCCACGCCCAGGCGATTGCATACGGCTTGGAGCTTTTCCCTGAACTCCACCGCTCCGCTTCTGCGGGGAGGCTTAGGCCAGCTTGCCCAGCGCAGCAGGGTACGGTGCTTGCGGGTCAGCGTCAGAATGTATTTGCCGCGGTAGCCGATGGCCCGGCCCATGGCGCTGATCGAGGTGCCTGCGCCCAAATGAGCCAGCAAGCCGCAGGCGCCCCTGGCAAAGCGGACGGAGCGGCGAGTCTTTTGGCCTCGCCGGTCGGCCAACTCCGGTCGCTCGACGCCGAATTCCTCGCAGACGGCCTGAATAACCGACTCGACAGCAGCCTGACTCACGATTCCATCTCCCATGGACAGGACTGGCGATTCCCCTTATTTTACACAACCCTAATTCTTACATTTCTGGGGCTGCATTTCATCCAATTTTAAGATGGACTGAATGCAGATTCCGACTCATGCTGCCGTTATCTTGTGTCAATTGCAGAGGCGTGTTGGCGTTCCTCGCCCAAATATCCACTCTGGCTGAATTCTTCCAAGCATTATCAGGGTCAACTGAGCGTGAACGAAGCTGCACCGACGCCTGCTGTTTTGCCACGGAGGCACAGAGGATACAAGAGAAGAATCAAAACATGCCCTCTGTGCCTTTGTGTCTCTGTGGCTTCCCATCACTGGTCTGGGGCGCTGCCTCGCCGGGCATGTCTTTTTGTCGGCTGGCAGACTCGGAATTGGAAACTTGAAGCTATAATGGCCGTCTTTAGAGGGCGTTGGGGCGTACGTTCTTTCAGGAGTTCGATCAGGGACGGTCATGAAGAAACAGTTTCGGACGGTACTGGTATTGGCGCTTTGGTGGACGGCTGTTCCCTGGGCGGCGGCTCAGCAGCGCGTTCAGTTCAATCTGACCGGCCCGGGCGGCCAGGCCGAGCCGGGGTCGCGGTTTGAAGCCATTTTGGAGACTCAGGTTGAAGAGGGCTGGCACCTTTACTCGATGACCCAGCCCGAGGGCGGCCCCATCCCCACCACCGTGGTCGTCGAAGACAACCCCGTCTTCCTGTTGGACGGCGAAGTGGTGCAGCCTCCTGTACGCAAGGTTTATGACCCCAACTTCGAGATCGATACCGAGTATATCGAGGGGGATTCCGAGTTTCTGATTCCCGTCCGGGTCAAGCAGGGGGCACCCCCCGGCATCCACCCCTTGCCCGTCAAGATCCGATTCATGATCTGCAGCGACACCAAGTGCCTGCCTCCCCAGAACGTCAGGCTCCAACTGGACGTCAAAGTGAGCGGCGATGCCCAGACTGCTGAGGCCGTCTCCTCGCTCGGTTCGGCAGAGGGCCGACTCCTGGCCCGCCCGGCTTTTCAAGAAGGGCTGCTGGAATCGGTGGAAAAAGTCGAGTGGACACTGCAAGTCGGCAGCCAGGCGCTCAGCCCGGAGGCTATTGGACAGGCTTCCCTTGGCGTGGAGATCCAGGAAGGCTGGCACATCTACTCCATGACCCAGAAGCCGGGGGGACCCATCCCCACCACTATGAAGATCGTGGGCAATCCGGCCTTCGAGCTGGCTGCCCCAGTGGTCCAGCCTCCCATCGAGAAAGTCTTCGACAAGAACTTCGACATGGAGGCGGAGTACATCGACGGAGGGGAATTCGTGATCCCCTTTCTGGTCAAGGCGGATGTGCCCGACGGCATCCACCGGCTTCAGGTCGAGGTCCGCTACGCGGTGTGCAGCGACAGCAAATGCTTGCCGCCTCAGACCAAGACGCTGACTGCGGCGGTGCAGGTGGCTTCAGGCGGAGCGGCGGGCATGACCCAGTCGGAACTTGCCAAGCTGGCAGCCACTTCCGGCAGCTCCGCCCAATCGACGGAGCCCCCGCCGCCGGCATCGCAGCAAGCGACGCAAGTGCAACAGCAGTCCTCCGAACTGCCCGAGGGCTTTTTTGCCTACATCGGGTTGGCCATGACGATGGGCGCTCTGGCGCTGCTGACACCCTGCGTCTTCCCCATGATCCCCATCACCGTCTCCTACTTCACCAAGCGCGAGGCCAGGAGCCGCTGGCAGGCCGTTCGGGAAGCCGGACTCTATTCGGTGGGAATCATCGCCACCTTCACTGTCCTCGGCTTTGCGCTCACCCTGCTGCTGGGCGCCGGCGGCATCAACAGCCTGGCGGCCAGCCCTCCGGTCAACCTGCTCATCGCTGCCATTTTCATCCTTTTCGCCTTGAGCCTGTTCGGAATTCTGGAGATCAAGCTGCCGGACAGCTGGCTCAACGCCGTCAACCGAAAATCTTCAGCCACCAGCGGCGTGATCGGCATTATGCTCATGGCATTGACTTTTTCGTTGACCTCCTTCACCTGTACCGTCCCCTTTGTCGGGACGGTCATGGTGGCTGCCTTGGAGGGCGACTGGCTGTGGTCCCTGCTGGGAGTGACGGCCTTTGCCATGGTTTTTTCAGCCCCCTTCTTCCTGCTGGCCATCTTCCCCTCTTGGCTTCAGTCCCTGCCCAAGAGCGGCAATTGGATGAACTCGGTCAAGATCACCATGGGATTCATCGAATTGGCGGCAGCGGTCAAGTTCCTGAGCAACATCGACCTGGTCTACCAATGGGAATTCCTGACGCGCCCGGTCTTCATCACGGTCTGGCTGGCCATTGCCCTTATCACCACGGCCTACCTGTTGGGCTGGTTCCGCTTCAAGCATGAGTCTCCCAGCGATTCGATCGGGGCTCTTCGTGTGCTGTCGGCTGTCTTCTTCCTCTCCATTTCCTTTTATTTGCTGCGGGGGCTGTTCGGGTTTCCATTGGGTGAGCTGGACGCCTTTTTGCCTCCCCGCAACTACGGAGGGCTGCAGGCTTCCTATTTGGCGACCGGAGTGGGCCGTCAGAATTCGGAAGAACTGGAATGGGGCACCGACTATCAAGCTGCCCTGAGCAAGGCGCGGCAGCAAAACCGTCCTGTCTTCATCGATTTTACGGGCTATACCTGCACCAACTGCCGATGGATGGAGGAGAACATCTTCCCTCTGGCCGAAGTCCGTTCCCGCTTCGAAGAAATGGTGCTGGTGCAGCTCTACACGGATGGAACCGAAGCGGAGCACGAAGCCAACCTGAAGTTCGAGCAGGAGCGCTTTGGGACCATTGCCCTGCCCCTTTACGTGATCATGAGCCCGCAGGACGAACTGCTGGTCAAGCACGAAGGCCTGACTCGGGATCCGCAGGAATTTGTTGCCTTTCTGGATGAGGGCTTGAAAGCCCATGGAGCGGACAAATTGGTGCTGGGACGCTGAGGCGGCGAGCCTATCGCTCGTCGTCGGGCAAGGTAACCACGATCTCGCCCGGGCGGGCGTAATTGCTTTCGCGCATCAGCCGTTCGATCTCCGAAGGATCGTCTTTGAGGCTCTCGATGCGTTCCAAGTAGCCCTTCATCTCTTGCTTGAGCTGCTGGTTTTCCAGTTGCTGAGCCTCAAGCTCTTGTTGGCTGCGGCGCAGTTGCAGGTAGCCGCTCTGGCTGAAGATCAGGACATAGGCTACGGCCAGGCTGGCCAAAATGCCGACGATTGCAGCCAAATGCCGCCGGGCCTTTTTGCTCAACTTCATTCTCCGACTCCCGGGAGGTGACTGTCATGACCGACATTCGAATCGCCTACTCGACGATCGACGACCCGTCCAAAGCCCGCCGGATCGCCCGACGGCTGGTGGAAGAACGTTTGGCCGCCTGCGTCAACATTATTCCAAACCTCACATCGGTTTACAAGTGGAAAGGTCAAGTAGAAACTGAGGCCGAGTGCCTGATGATCATCAAGACGGCCCAAGGCAGCTTGAGCCGGCTGTGCGAACGCCTGGCCCAGCTACACCCCTACGATGTCCCCGAATTCGTCGCTTTCTCCATCGAAAGCGGCCACCAGCCCTACCTGGACTGGGTCGCAAAGAACTGCGGAGTCAGGAGTCAGGAGTCGGGAGTCAGGAGTCAGGAAGAAGGAGACCGGTGACCGGCAGCGTGGATCTTATGACAACCCAGGACTTTGGATCCCCGGCTTGAAACGCCTCCCTCGCTCACTCTTCCTGACCCCGGAACCCTTGACTCCTTTTGCCCTACACCCTGCTGAAGTCGGTGATCAGGCTCTTGTCGCCCAGGATGTTGCCGGAACGCAGGTAGGCGCCTTCACCAATCTGGCAGCCTTTGCCCAGCACGCTTCCTGAAATCACCGAACTTTCCTGAACGCGGCATCCCGGCCAAAGGACCGAATTGCGGATAAAGGCGTCCTCTTCGATACGGCAGTTGGCGCCGATCACCGAGTGGACGATCCGGACTCCCGGCTTGATCACGCAATTCTCGCCCACGAGGCTGCTGTCATCCACTGAGACTTGGGGATGAGAGGGAGGGTGGTGCTTGTGTGGATAGGCAGGGAACGAGGGAGGCGTGATGCGGCTGTCAAGCAGGTCCATGTTGGACTGAAGGTAGCTGGCGGGGCGGGTGATCTCCCGCCAGTTTTGCCCGATGTCATAGGCCAGGACAGGCTGGCCGGCTTGGAGAAGCTGAGGAAAAAGGTCGGTTTCAAAAAAGCAGGTTTCCTGCCTGGGGATCATTTGAAGGACTTGCCGTTCGACGATGTAGACCCCTGCATTGATCCGGTTGGTCTTGACCTTTGAGCCGCGCGGGCGCTCGGAGAACCTCTTGACCAGGCCTTGCTGATTGATCTCCACCGTGCCGTAGGCCTGGGGGTTGCTGACCCGGCAGGTTCCGATGGTCACCATCGCGCCTCGGGACTGGTGGGCCTCGAGCATTTTTTGCAGGGGGAATTCAGCCAGCACATCGCCGTTGAGGATCACCGTCGTGTCGTCGATCAGGTTTTTGGCCCGGCGAAATGCCCCGGCAGTCCCCAATGGGCTGCGTTCCACGTGGTACCGAAGCAGGATCCCAAACAGGTCGCCCTCCTGCATCACCGAGTGGATGGTGCGGGGCGGGTAGGAGATGCTGAGGATGAACTCGGTGATTGCAGCCTTCTTGATGCGCTCGATTTGGTAAAGGAGCAAGGGCAAATTGCCGACCGGCAGCATGGGTTTGGGGGTGTGGATGCTCAAGGGCCGCAATTCGTTGCCGCTCCCCCCTGCCAAAATCAATGCCTTGATCACGCTGCCAAGATGCTAGCACTCTTTTGCAGCAGCTTTCAAAAGGGCGGGCTTTACTTTTTCTTGGCCGCACCAATCTTGGAATCGCCTTGTGATACGATGGGAAGCGTTACCTTGGAAAGAGAGAAGAAGTGACGGATTCTATTTCTGAAAACCCCACGCCGGATGAGCCCCAGGCGAATGTGAGCGGCACTCCAATTTCGGCGCGCTGGTTGAAGCTGTGCGAGGGAGCCGAGCAATTGGAGGACGCTGTTTATCGATTTGCCGAAGGCGGTGATTCCCCTCTGCAGGCTGCCGTTTCCTTTCTGGAAAATGTCCTGGAGGATTTCCCTCAACCAGATGATCCGAGCAGTGATTTGAAGGCTCTCGCCATCCACAAGCTGGCTCATTCAGTCTATGAGGCGGTCATTGCGGGGGGATCCTTGATCCAGGAACCCTCCGGCTCCTAGGGGCTCTCAGAAGAGCAGGCCCTGTAGCCCTTGCAGCGCACCATCGAGCCAGGGGACGAAGCAGATGAGATCGCGGGCCTTAACCGCTGTCGGAGCATTGCTGCTGATCGGGCTGGCGGTGCTGCTGTTGGTGCGCATGCGTCAGGCCGCCGCACCGGAATCCGCTTCCGGTCACGAGTCGGCAATTGAACCGGGCCAAGCCCGGTCGTCGGGCCAAGAGGCTGCGCTGCACAAACCCCGGCATGACTCCCAGCCTGATGAGCGCCGGGGCGAAGCGGGCTTTGTCGCCGCAGAGGGACGACCGCCGGATCTCCGGCGACGCTTTCCGTCACTGACCGTGCTGGCCGTCGACCGATCTACCGACGAACCATTGCCCGAGGCCGTCGTCGCCTTGCACGAGACCCAGCGCGCCACCAGCGGGAACAGCTATGAAGAGGAGATCACGGCAGTTGACGGCAGCGCACGTTTCGAACTTCGGACCCTGGGCCACTATTACGTCAGTGTCAGCTGCGAAGGCTACCTGATCGGTGGAACGCCCTTCCAGCACGATTCTTCCGACGGCGACGCATTCAAGAAGATCTCCCTGATCCCCGCTTTTACTTTGCGAGGCAGGGTGCGCAACCAGTCGGGCCAGCCCCTCAGCCAGGCCGAGGTCTCCTTTTCCGTGCCGGGCGAGCCTGTTGTAGTGGCGGAAAGCGGTGCTGGAGGGGTCTTCGAAGTGGTGCTTCAGGCCGGACGCTACAAAGTCACCGCCGAGAAATACCCTCATCTTCCTGTCGAAATCGATGCTTTCGAAGTCGGTCCAGGGCGCTCGCAGCAGGTCGAAATCGTCATCCGCCAGCAAGCCGAGCGTGTCGTTTTTTCAGGGAGGATCCTGGACCGCCAAGGGCAGTCCGTTGCACGAGCCCGCATTTCCTTGACCGACCTCGGCCGGCCGCCCAAAAGATCCCCGCAAGATTCCGTCCCCTCTTCTTTGCTCGGAGTGGCTGCAACGGATTTGCAGGGCCGCTTTCGACTTGAGACCGTCCCCCGCCCCCATGTACAGGTGCAGGTGCAGGCTTGGGCTTTTGAACCAGTCAGGCAGTCCATTGGCCTGATGGATGATGTAGAGAAGGAGTTTAGGCTCAAGCCCTATCCAACCTTCATGGTCCGGGCCGTCAGTGCATCGGGCGAGCAACTGCCCATCGCCACAGGGTTTGGGACGCCGGGCCTTGAAGTGGTCGGAGTCAATGCCGATGGGCAGGAGGTAATAAGGCCGGTCGTTCGTTCGGGATCCGAGGCGGAGGCCTCTAATCAGCCCCTCTTCTATGCCAGCCAATACCCCTTCGAAATCTACGCCTTCGACAGGAAGGGGCAGCACGGGATCACCGGAAGTGTGCACATCGGCGCTCACCGCTCCGAGATAACCCTGGTGGCCGATCAGCCTGCCCGGCTGCAAGGCCACGTCAGCGACCGGACGGGAAAGCCCGTCCGGCAGTTTGTGGTCACCTACCGAAGCGGGCTGGTGGAGGCTTCCCGTCTATTCGAGTCCGCCAAAGGCGAGTTTGAATTCCTCAACCTTCCCGAGGGCGACTGCACCATCGAGATCCTCTCCCCGGAATTCGAGGATTACAGCAGCGAATTGGTTTTGCAGAGCACCACCCCGGCTTTCCTCGAAGCGGTGGTCACCCGGCGCCAAGGAGCCGGCTCCTAGGGCCGCCTAGGCCCGCAAGAAGTTCGCAAAACTGTCAAGAAGCGATCCGCCCCCCTAAACCGGCCCCGGAGGGGGCCACGGATATTAGCCGGTGGTGAAGCCGTCTGCGGCGAAGCCACCGGAA
>JANQFM010000302.1 GCA_028277865.1 Acidobacteriota bacterium | reverse complement strand
GCCTATCCCTTCCAAAAGTTCGACTTCGTGCTCATTCCGTCCTTCCAATACGGCGGCATGGAGCATCCGGGCGCCATTCAGTACAACGCCTCCCGCCTGCTGCTGGACGAGTCGGCCACTCAGAGCGAGCACCTGGGGCGCGCCTCCCTCATCGCCCATGAGACGGCTCACATGTGGTTCGGCGACCTGGTGACCATGAACTGGTTCGACGACGTCTGGACCAAAGAGGTCTTCGCCAACTTCATGGCCGCCAAGATCGTCAACCCGTCCTTTCCCGATCTGAACCATGAACTGCGCTTCTTGCTGGCCCACTACC
This sequence comes from Acidobacteriota bacterium, assembly GCA_028277865.1. Classification (GTDB taxonomy): domain Bacteria; phylum Acidobacteriota; class UBA6911; order RPQK01; family DATIPO01; genus JANQFM01. Next base: position 1,636 of record JANQFM010000302.1, on the reverse strand, counting down.
CGACCGCTTACGGAGTGGACCGGACGGCGGGCGCCAATCCCATCCGGCAGCCGCTGGAGAACCTCAAGATGGCGGGAACCCTCTATGGGGCCATCATCTACCAGAAGGCGCCCATCGTTATGAAGCACCTGGAGCGTTTGGTGGGCGAGCAGACATTTCGCAAGGGGATGCAGAAGTACCTGCAGCAGTACCGATTCGCCAACGCCACCTGGCCCGACCTGATCGAGATTCTGGACCGGCTTTCGGATCGGGATTTGAAGTACTGGAGCCGCGTCTGGGTCGAAGAGCCCGGACGTCCGACAATCCGTGCGGAATTGTCGCTGCAAGGACCGAGCATCGCCGCGTTGACCCTGCACCAATCCGACCCCCAGGGCAGGGGACTGCTCTGGACGCAGCAGTTGGAGGTGCTGCTCGGTTATCCCTCCCATTTCGAACGCATTCCCGTCCAGCTGCAGGGGGAGTCATTGAATGTCTCACAGGCAATCGGCAAACCGGTGCCCCGCTTCATTTTGGCCAACGGCTCCGGCTTGGGGTACGGCTATTTCGAACTCGATTCCGCCAGCCGGGATTATTTGCTGGCCCACTTGCCTCAGATCACCGATCCCTTGGTGCGGGGAGTGGCCTGGGTTTCACTCTGGGAAGCCGTATTGGAAGGCCAGGCGGCGTCGGATCAGTTTCTGGAGTTGGCACTGGCTGCTCTCCCTGCCGAAGAGGACGAGTTGAACCTGCAGCGCATTTCAGGCTATGCCGACGGTGCCTATTGGCGATTTCTGGACGCTTCCAAGCGGAATCAGATGGCGCCCCAGCTGGAGGATCTCTACCGCCGCGAACTCGAAAAGCGCTCTTTATCGACTGTTAAAGCAACCTTCTTCAATGCCTTTCGATCCATTGTGTTGACTGAAGCCGGCGTGAAATATCTGAGGGCTGTCTGGGAGGAAAAGGAAAAGATCGATGGGCTGTCCTTTTCCGAGCGCGACTACACAGCCATGGCTGCACAATTGGCCTTGAGGGGAATCCAGGATTCTCATGCTGTTTTGGATGCCCAAGCGGGGCGCATCCAAAACCCCGACCGGCAGTCCCGCTTCGCTTTCGTCCGCCCGTCCCTGTCCGCCGATCCGTCCGTCCGCGATGGCTTCTTTGCCAGCCTTTCCGAGGAATCCAACCGCGAGCAGGAGCCCTGGGTACTGGAGGCACTGCGCCACCTGCACCATCCGCTGCGGGCACCCCATTCCGAAGAATACATCCTCCCTGCATTGGAGCTGTTGGAGGAGATTCAGCGCACCGGCGACATCTTCTTCCCCAAGCGATGGCTGGACGCCCTCCTGGGAGGCCACAGATCCCCCAACGCAGCCCGAATTGTCCGGGAATTCCTGGACCGGAATCCAGAACTCTCCCCTCGTTTGCGGGCCAAGGTGCAACAATCTGCCCATGAGCTGATTCGGGCGGCTGAGATCGCCCATGCCCGCTAGGGCGCTAGTGGGGTGTCTCAGAAGTTCCTCACCACATTCGGCGGCCCTAATCGCCGCTGGCTGCGTTCCGCCTCCTCGAAAGATTCCCGATATTGCTGCGTCGGCGCGCCTTGCCAACGACAATTATGGCTCGCCGACTGTGATAACGAACTTCAGAGACACCCCAC
>JANQFM010000282.1 GCA_028277865.1 Acidobacteriota bacterium | reverse complement strand
TGTGGGCAGATCCGCCGAACCGACGCCGCTGCCGGATTTCACAGCAGATTCTGACCGACTATAATGAGCGCATGCGCCAGTGGACAACTCCTAGCTGTATCTTGCTGGCCCTGCTGGGAGGGGGGGTGGCGTCTGGCAGCCCTCAAAGGGCAGTCGCCAAACCTTCCGTCATATTGATCACCATCGACACCTTGCGGGCCGACCGGGTGGCCCAATCGCCGCAATCCATCACGCCTGCTATTGACTCGCTGGCCTCGGACGGGGTGCGGTTTACCCGTGCCATGGCTCAGATTCCCATAACGCTGCCTTCCCACGCCTCCATTTTGACCGGCGCCCACCCCATGTACCACGGCATTCGGGATTTCGGAGGCATCCGGCTCAAACAGGAGCGGGAGACCCTGGCCGAATTGCTGCAGGCGAACGGTTACAAAACCGCAGCTTTCGTCAGTTCCTTTGCCCTGGACTCCACCTGGGGGCTGGATCAGGGGTTCGATTCCTATCACGACAACTTCGATCTGAGCGGCTATCGGGGGATCGGCTTCAATGCAGTGGAGCGCCGGGGCGATGAGACCATGGACCTGGTGCTGCAATGGCTGGGACGGCAAGACTTGGCCGAGCCCTTTTTCCTCTGGATCCACCTATTCGATCCCCACGACCCCTACGAGCCTCCGTCGCCTTACAAGGAACGCTTTGCCCTGGCGCCCTACGACGGAGAGGTAGCCTTTGCCGACGCCCAGGTGGGGCGCCTGGTCGAAGCCCTCAAGGCCAAGCAGCTTTACGACCCCTCGCTGATCGTGCTGCTGGGCGATCATGGCGAAGGGCTGGGCGAGCACGGCGAAGAGACCCATGGCTTTTTCATCTACAACACCACTTTGCACATCCCTCTGCTGTTTAAGCTGCCCGGCAACGAGTTGAAGGCCAAGCAGTTCGGCCAGGCCGTCATGTCGGTCGACGTGGCGCCCACCATCTTGCAGATCCTGCGGCGTCCGCGCGGCAAGGACATGCAGGGGCGGGGGCTTTACGGGCTGATGCGCAACGGGCGCTTCCCCGGGGCCGAGCAAGGCTATGGCGAAAGCTATTACGCCCGCTATCACTTCGGATGGAGTTCACTGACCTCCTACCAGGACGGCCGATACAAATTCATCCGGGCGCCCCGCAAGGAGTTTTACGATCTGCAGCAAGATCCCAGCGAGCAAAACAATCTCTACCCGTCGCGCACCGCCCTGGCTGAGCAGTACAACAACCTGCTCGATCAGCTCATCGGAAAATACAGGAACCGTGAAGCCGAAGACCTCGATCAGCAGCACGACAACATGGACGAGCAGACGCGTCAGCGGCTGCAATCGCTGGGCTACATCACCACGGCCGCCGAGCGCAATGTCGACCTGGAAGACCTGGAGCGCGCCGATCCCAAGGACAAGATCGAAGTCTTCAGCAAGGTCCGCAAGGCCACCATCGCCAGCGAAAAGGGACGCCTGGACGAATCGATCCAGCTGCTTTCGCAGGTGGCACGGCTGGATCCAGGCATCTATTCGGCCCGCTACCTGCAGGGATTCAACTTCTTTCAAAAGAAGCAGTTCATGCTGGCGGTGGCCGAGTTCAAGGCAGCCTTGAAGGTCTTCCCCGAGTCAACCGATGCGGTCCATTCGCTGGCCATGAGCTACCTCAACCTGGGCTTGGATGAAGAGGCCCGTCTGGGCTACGAGCAGCTCACCCGCCGGGAGCCGGAGCGCTCGCGGGGCTATCTTGGGCTGGGTGGAATCGCCCTCAAGGCCAAGCAGTTCCCCGAAGCCGAAAGCCATTTCCGCAAGGCCGTCCAACTGGGAGATGCCCACCGAGCGGCTATCGGCCTGGGCCGGTCCCTGGTGGCTCAAGACAAACTGGACGAAGCGCTGCAAGAATTCCTGCGCATCGTCCAGCGCTTTCCCGACTCCGCCGAGACCCACATGCTGCTGGCATACGCCTACGGGCAAAAAGGGCTGGATGAAAAAGCGCTCCAGCACAAGAACACCTTCGAAAGGCTCACCGGCAGGTCAATGCCGAAGACGCGCTAGGAGTCGGGAGTCAGGAACCGGACGGATCCGGGAGTTTCACGCCTTCGAGCGAAGCGGCTTAGTGGGCTTGCGAATAAAGCCGCAAAGAACGCAAAGTGAAGAAAGGCAAAGGATTGTCGGCCACGGACATCCGAAACAACCAGCGCGGAGCGAGTTGATGAGTCGACCATATCAGATGCATTCCCAGTTCCCCCTGACTCCCGACTTCTGACTCTCGACTCCTTCTCTAGTAAATCCGAAAAGGCGTCCGCTTTTCGACCTGGCGCCCGGTTGGCCGGTCGGTGACGTTGACCACGAGGTCGTATTCTCCGGGATCGAGGGTCTTCAAGGGGACGCTGAAGGCGTAGACGATGATGTCCTTGTCTTTGCCGGTCAGGTATTCCAGGTTTCGGACCTCGGTGGCAGCCACTGCCGAGCCCCTTTGCATCAGGAGGGCCTGGACTTCGACTGCCGGTCGGTTGGAGCCGGATGGCAGGGTGGGATTGTAGACCTCCAGCAGGGTGGTGAGGTTCTGGCGGCGACGGAATCTGTTGTCGGTGGCGGGGACGAAGACCCAGTCGTCGAGGCGCAGGGGATTCTGTTGGCTGTAGAGGATCCAATCGCGGCGGGTCTTGGTCGGGGCGCCTTCCCGGAACTCGCCGCGCTCCATCACCTCATCGCAGAAGACGGGATCGCTGGCGCCGAATTCTGCTCCGGCCAAGTCCGGAACCAAGATCTGCTCCTCCCACATCCCGATCTTCTGATGAGCAATGTCCGAAGCGACCACCCGCAGCCGGTAGCTTCCAGGCGCTGCTCCCATGCGCGACTGGTAGGAGACCTGACCCTCCAGGTCCGCCCCTTTGAGGCGCGGTCGGATGCGATCCTGGAACTGAGCAAGGATACGGTCTCCTTCCGGTTCGACCAGCTCGGCGAAAAGGTCGACCGACTCAGGCGGATCCTGCTCGTCCAGGCCGATGCGAACGTGGAGAGGAATGTTGACGTGGCCCGAGAAGCTGCGCAGGAAGCCGTAGCCCACCTCGACGGGCAAGGCGCCGAAATAGACCCGGCCCTCGACCAGTTCCTCCATCTTGCGCCGACGGGCCTCGCGTTCCTCCAGGATCTCGCCTGAAGGGCGGTGCAGGTCGGCGATGGCCAACTGGACGTCGAATTGGCGGATGTGCTGCGACTGGAGGGGATCGAAGACCCCGACCATGAAGCTGGCCAGATCCAGGAACCGGGGCTCACCTGCATAGACAACCTTGTAGTCGTTGCGCTGGTAGCTTCTATTCGAGATGAACCGTTTGATGGCCAGGTCGCGCGAACGTCGGCGAATGTAGTCGTCGTCGTTGCCGACTTGCTGGATCACCTTCTGCAGTTGGGAAATCTCAGCCGGGTCCATTTTGGCGAAGATGACGGTGAAATGGCTGCGCTGAGTCGTGGTGGAGGGCAGGCTGCGATAGACCCAGGTTTCGCTGGCCGGTGTGGGGAACTCGATATCGACCAGGGGTTGCGCAGTGCCGGCTTGCACCAAGATGTCAGTGGGGTTGCGGACGAAGACCTTCTGATGGCTGCCGTAGGAGTAAGACACCTGATCCGGCGGGCCATGAATGATGTAGGCTCTGCCCCGCTCGGTCTTCCACCCCGGCTTGCCTTCACGATCGAATCGTTGGTTGGCGTGACGGACGCGCCTGAAGTGCTCCTGTCGAAACTCGTTGACTGCGGTGGAGGGGTCCGGATCACGCCGCTTCCAGAACTGCTCGATGAATCGGTTGCGCTCCTGGTCGCTTTGCAGGGCGCTGAAGCTGTCCCGCTCGCGGGCGGAAAGGAGGTAAGGAACCTCTTCAGACAGCCAAAGCTGGTAGTCAGTGGATGCGGAACCCAGGGTCAAAAGCAACAAGCAGGTCAGCATGCTGGCCTCCCAAGATCGCCAAAGGCTGCCAATTGCCTTATTCTCCCAATTCCGGCCTCGTCCCGCAAGTCCCGACTCCGCAGGTTTCCTAGGCCGCTAGGGTTTCAGGATTCTTCACGATTGAGTCAAATTTGGCTGCGAGGGGTCCGGCGGCGGTCAGGGGTTCCGGGCTCCAGGTCCCAGGTTCCGGATTCCAGAGTCCGAATCCC
>JANQFM010000231.1 GCA_028277865.1 Acidobacteriota bacterium | reverse complement strand
TTCAGGATTTCTCCCAATGAACCAAGTTCGTTCTCCTGAGGAATCTTTATACCTTCAATCCCACACAGGTGGTTCACACGACTGCTAGCTTCTCTGTGCGTCCTCTGCGGTTTCCCTCCCCTTCTTCGACGACATAGGCCACAAGCCTCTTGTTCCCCGATGGGTCAGGCAATGCCAGGACGGCAGTTCGTCGAACAGAGGGATGATCGAGCAAAGCGGCCTCGATCTCCTCCGGCTCGACCCGGAATCCCCGTACCTTGACCTGATGATCGAGGCGACCCAGAAACTGCAGCGTCCCGTCGCCTAGAAAGCGCACCAGGTCGCCGCTGCGGTAAAGGCGCGAGCCGGGCAGGCCGAGGGGATCGGGGCAAAACCGCTCCGCAGTCCAGCCGGGACGCCCATGGTAGCCGCGTGCCAAGCCCATCCCGCCGATCCACAGCTCGCCGGCCACTCCTGCCGGAACGCGCCTTTGGCGGCGGTCGAGCAGATGGATGCGGGTGTTGGCGATGGGCCGTCCGATGGGGACGGAGAGGGGGAATTGCTGCTCGCCTTGCATGATATGGCAGCAGGTAAAGGTGGTGTTCTCGGTGGGGCCGTAGCCGTTGATGAGGCGCAATTCGGGCAGACGGCGCAGCGTGCGGGCCACATGGGGGGCGGAGAGCACGTCGCCTCCCGCCAGCAGTTGGCTGAGCCCCTCGATGCTGGGCAGGTTTTCCTCGGCCATCTGGTGGAAGAGCCCTGCGGTCAGCCAAAGGGTGCTGATTTGGTGGCGCCGGACGGCTCGGCCCAATTCGTCCAGCGAAGGCCGTCCGTCGGGCAGCAGCACCAGGCGTCCGCCGTTGAGCAGCGGCCCCCAGATCTCCAGGGTGGAGGCGTCAAAAGACAAGGGGGCGGCCTGCAGAAAAACCTGTTGCGGGGAAAGGTCGGCAAAGTCGGTGTTGCGCACCAGGCGCACGATGCTGCGGTGCTCCACCGACACTCCCTTGGGCCGCCCCGTCGAGCCCGAGGTGAAGAGGACGTAGGCCAGGTTGGCGGGCCGGACGGGCGGAGGAGGAACCTCGTCTGAGAAGGCGATCCGCCCTGCATCGCGGTCGAGGAAGACCGTGCGGCTTGAGGACGGCAACCCGTCCGAGGCGCCTTGCCGGGTTAGCACCAGGCTGGCCTTGGTGTCCCGCAGGAGGATCTGAAGGCGTTGGCGGGGATAGGAGGGATCCAGGGGCAGATAGGCGCCGCCAGCCTTCAAGACGGCCAATAGAGCTTCGACCGCCTGCAGGCAGCGCGGCAAGCAGATCCCCACCACAGATTCGACTTCGCCGCCCAGGTGTCCCAGGGATCGGGCCAGTTGTCCTGAGCGGGTGTCGAGCTCCTGGTAGCTGAGATGCCAGGGCAACGCAGGGCCGGAGGATCCCGCAGCCTCTTCAATGACCGCTGCCGCACGGTCGGGTGCCTGCAAGGCCTGTTCTTGGAAGAGTTGATGAACCACCGGATGGGGCGGCGAGTTGCGGTGGCGTCCGGCCCAGTTGCCGAGCTGAATCCGTTCCCGGCTGCTCAACAACGGCAACTGCGACAGGGGGCTGGAGGGACGGGCCGCAATCCCATGCAGCAGCCTTCGCAAGTGGCCAGCCAACCGTTCGATAGTGCCAGCGTCGAACAGGTCGCGATCGTAGGAAACCATCCCCCGAAGCCCACGTGGATCTTCCAGCAAGTGAAGCTCCAGATCGAAGCGGGTCGTGCTGGCACGGCCTGGAAGGGGTTCCAGCTCCAACCCTGCCATTTGGACGTTCCTGCGGGGCGCGTTCTGCAGGGCGAAGACGGTCTGAAAAATAGGGTTGCGGCTCAGGTCGCGTTGGGGCTGCAGATGTTCAACCAGCTTCTCGAAGGGGAGATCTTGGTGGGCATAGGCCTCCAGAGCCTCTTGGCTGACTTGCTGCAAGAGCTGTTCGAATGCCGGGTCGCCGAAGAGATTGGACCGCATGGCCAGGGTGTTGACGAAGAAGCCGATCAGGTTTTCGATTCCCGGCTGGTTGCGGTTGGCGATCGGGGATCCTACGACGATATCCGTCTGGCCGGTGTAGCGATGCAGCAAGGTCTGGAAGGCGGCCAGCAAGGTCATGAAAAAGGTGACGCCGTTCCGTCTGCTCAACGCTTGAAGCTCCTCGAAGATATCAACGGGCAATTGAAAGCGCAGCCGTCCGCCCCGAAAACGCTGCACGGCCGGCCTCGGACGGTCGGTGAGCAAGTCGAGCGCCGCCAGGCCCGCAAGGCGGCGCTTCCAGTAGTCGAGCTGCCTTTCCAGCAGCGGGCCTTGCAGCCAATTGCGCTGCCAGACGGCGAAGTCGGCGTATTGAACAGGCAGGTCGGGCAAGGGGGAGGGCTGGCGCTGCCAGAAGTCTAGGGGTTCTGAGATCTTGAATTTCGAGTCAAGTTTGGAGCGCCCGCATCCTGCGGGCGCTCCCGGTTGGCGCCGCCCCACGCTTGCAGGTCTGAGGCTCCGCCTCGCTCGGTAAAGGGCCGACAGCTCTTCGAGCAGCACCCCCAAAGACCATCCGTCAGACACGATATGGTGCAAGGTCACAAGCAGCACCCACTCGTCCTCTTGCAGGCGGAGCAGGCTGGTGCGCAACAGCGGCCCCGATTGCAGATCGAAGGGGCGGGATGCTTCGCTGCCGGCCAGAAGCTGGGCCGCACTTTCTTGATGCCCTTTTGGCAGGCCGCGAAGGTCGATGAGAGGCAGCTTCAGCCGCAGGTCCGGCAAGACTTCTTGAGCAGGTCGATCCCCCCGCGAGGGGAAGCGGGTGCGCAGGATCTCGTGACGGCGGACGATCTCCTGCAGGCTGCCCTGCAACGCCGCCACGTCCAAGGCGCCCTTGAGCCTCCAGGAGGCCGGGATGTTGTAGAAGGGGCTGTTGGGCGTCAGGCGGTCCAGGAACCAGAGGCGCTGCTGGGCAAAGGAGAGCGGATCATCTTCGCGGCGTTCCAAAGGGGTGATGGGCGGCGTTTGCAGTTCGGGAATAGCCCAGGCCATGCGGGCCGCAAAGCCAGCCAACCGGGGCGCTTCGAAGAGGGTCCGCAAGGGCAGTTCCACCCCGAATTCGCGCCGGACTTCGGCGATGACCTGGGTGGCCAGCAGGGAATGCCCTCCCAACTCGAAAAAGTCGTCCAGGGCACCGACCCGTTCGACGTCCAGCACCTCTTTCCATATGCGGGCCAAACGGGCCTCGATCGGGTTGCGCGGCGCGACATGGCGCGGGTGCATTGCGGGAGCCTGCGGCCGGGGAAGTGCCTTGCGGTCCAGCTTGCCGCTGGGAGTCAGGGGCAGGCTTGGCAGGAAGATGAAAAAGGAAGGAATCATGGAGGACGGCAATTGGCCGGCCAAGTGGTTGGCCAGATCTGTGCTGGTCACCCCATCCGGCTGATCGGCAACCACATAGGCGGTCAGGCGGCTGCTGCCCAAGGGATCGGGATGGGCCGCCAGAGCCGACTGGCGCAGCGCCGGATGCCGGTTCAAGGCCGACTCGACCTCCTGCAGCTCGATGCGGTGCCCCCGGACCTTCACTTGCTGGTCGAGCCGTCCGACAAACTCGATCCGCCCGTCGGTCAGAGTTCGGGCCTGATCTCCCGTACGGTAGAGGCGTTCACCCGGCTGCTCGCTGAAAGGATCGGGGATGAACCGCTCGGCTGTCTCGGCCGCCCGGCCCCGATATCCCCGCGCCAATCCCCGTCCGGCGATGAAGACCTCACCGGGCGATCCGACCGGAACGGGCTCCAAGCGGCGACCGAGCAAATGAATGCGGAGGTTGGAAATGGGCCGTCCGATGGGGACAGTCCCGCCGCGGAAGGGTCGGCGCACGTCGGCGAACGTCGAGTCGATGGCGGCTTCGGTGGGGCCGTAAAGGTTGAAAAGGCCGCAGGTCATCGCCTTGGCCAGTCGCTCGGACAACTCGGCCGTCAACGCTTCGCCGCCGCAAAAAAGCAGACGCAGGCTGGTGCAGCCGGAAAGGCCTTCCTGCAGGGCCGCCTGGGCCAAGGCGGGGACCATCTGCAGGACGGTGGCCTGGTGCAAGCCTGCCAAGCGCAGCAGCCGCGACGGATCCCGGCCCCATTTGGCCAGCACCAAGACAGCGCCCTGCATCCAGGGGGCAAAGAACTCCCACACCGAGGCATCGAAGCTTGCAGGCGTTTTCTGCAGAACCCGATCAGAAGCGTCCAGGGGAAAGCGGCGGGCCATCCACTGCATGTGGTTGACGATGGCCCGGTGGGGGACGATCACTCCCTTGGGGCGTCCGGTGGTGCCGGAGGTGTAAAGGAGGTAGGCCGGATGCTCGGCAGAGACGTTCCCTGTCGGCCCAGATCCGACGTCCGAGGAATGGATCAGATCTTCCACGAGCAGCAGACGGCTAACCTCCGCTGCCCAAGGCGGCGCTTGAGAACGGCTGGTGAGCAGCAATGGGGCGGATGAATCTTCGAGCATGAAGTGCAGGCGCTGTTGAGGATAGGACGGATCCAGGGGCAGGTAGGCGGCACCGGAGTGCAAGATGCCCAGAACGCCGACAGCCAGCTCGACCGAACGCTCCAGGCACAGCCCAACCACCGTCTCGGGACGGGCACCTCGGGCTTGCAAGCGCCCGGCCAGAAGGCCTGCCCGGCGGTTGAGCGTCCAGTAGCTGAGATGGAGGCTGGGCAAGCCTCCGTCCTGGCCGAAGACCAGCGCAATGGCCTGGGGCGTTCGCGCTGCCTGGACCTCGACCAGCCGGTGCAAGGGTGCGAATTCGAATCGCTCGTCCGTAGCGTTCCACTCCACGAGGGCTTGATGGCGCTGGGCCGGGCTGAGCAGCTGCAGGCAGGAGACCGGCTGGCCGGGATCGCGGGCAATCGCCTCCAGCAGCTGCTGCCAATTCCCCAACAAACGCCGGACGGTGGCGCAGTCGAACAGGTCGGCGTCGTAACGCAGCGATCCCCACAGGCCGTCCGGGCTCTCCAGCAGGTTCAACTCCAAGTCGAAGTGGACGATCCCCACGTCCAACACCAGGCCTTCCGCCTTCAGCCCCTTCATCAGCAGGGAGGAGCGGGGAGCGTTGTGAAAGGCGAAGAGGATCTGGAAAAGAGGATTGCGGCTCAGATCGCGTTCGATCTTCAAGTGTTCGACCAGCTTTTCGAAGGGCAGATCCTGGTGAGCATAGGCCTGAAGGGCTATTTCGGACATCTGGGAGAGGAAGTCCTGAAAAGGAGGGTCGCCCGCCATTTTGCCCCGCATGGCCAGGGTGTTGACGAAAAAACCGATCAGGCCCTCAACCTCGGGATAGTTGCGGTTGGCGATGGGAGTGCCCACCACCACGTCGTCCTGGCCGCTCCATCGGGCGAGCAAGGCCTGGAATGCCGACAGCAGCACCACGTAGAGCGTGGTCCCCTTCTTCAGGCTCAGCTCGCCAAGCCGCCGCCAAAGATCAGACGGGAGCCGGACGTCCAATCGCTTGCCCCGGAACCGCTTCACGGCGGGGCGGGGGCGGTCGGTGGGCAATTCGAGCAAGGGTGCATCCTTGAGGCGATCTTCCCCATAGTCGAGCAACTGCTGCAGCACTTCCCCTTTCAGCCACCGCCTCTGCCAGACCGCAAAGTCGGCGTATTGGATGGGGAGGGGGGGGAGGGAAAGTTCGCGGTTCGCAGTTGGCAGTTGGCGGTTGGCAGAATCCAGATCCTGGCCTTTCCCTTCCGCCCTC
>JANQFM010000215.1 GCA_028277865.1 Acidobacteriota bacterium | reverse complement strand
TGATTTGCCGGGTTGGGGTTCCAACTCAGGCCTGGTGAGCTTGGTGCCCTGTTTTGCCGGGCGAAAACCAGCTTCGTGTTTTTGACGTGCATGAACTGTCGATTATGCAAGCTCTTTTCGAGCAAGTGGAGCAGGTTGCAGCCCAGCATGGAGCCCGTCGGGTCGTCCGGCTGGTGGTGGAGGTGGGCGAGTTTTCCAACCTGGTGCCCCAGCTTTTCGAGCAGGCCTTCAAGGCCTTCCGCCAAGTCGAGCCCCTGCTCCAAGATGCGCATATGGAGATCCGGGTGCTGCCCCTCTTGCTTGCCTGCCCGGATTGCGGCCTCGAATTCCGTCCGCCAGGCTATGAATTCAAGTGCCCGGATTGCTCGTCGCTGACCTGCAGGGCAGTCCAGGGAGAAGAGCTGCTGCTGCGCGACTTGGAACTGGAAGTGGATGAAGAGAAAGGCAAAGGCGATGGCTGAGATCCGCCGTGTCGAGGTGCTGGAAAACCTGCTCAAGGCCAACGATTACCTGGCCGCACAACTGCGGCAGGAGTGGGACGAAGGCAAGACCTATGTAGTCAACTTGATGTCCTCTCCCGGCGGAGGCAAGACCGCCTTGCTGGAGGCCACTTTGCCCCGTTTGGCTGACCGCTACCGATTATTGGTGCTGGAAGGAGATATCGAGACGGAACGGGATGCTGAACGGATTCGGGCCTTGCAGGTCGAGGCTCTGCAGATCACCACGGGAGGAACCTGCCATCTCGAGTCCCATATGATCGAGCAGGCCTGGCGCCTGGTGCGCGACGGCCCTCGCCCCCATTTCGTATTTATCGAAAATGTAGGCAACCTGGTCTGCCCTGCCAGCTACATCCTGGGCGAGCATCTGAGGGCGGTGCTGATGTCGGTCCCGGAAGGTGATGACAAGGTACTCAAGTACCCCAAGGTGTTTCGCAATTCCCAAGCTCTGCTCATCACCAAGGCCGACCTCCTGCCGTATGTCGACTTCGACCCGCAGCGCGTCTGGGAGGAGGCCCGCGGCCTGCAGCCCCAATTGAGCCACTGGATCGTATCGGCCCGCACTGGAGAGGGGATCGACGACTGGGTGCGTTTTCTGCAAGAGCAAAGGGATGAGGCGTTTCCGCCAGGATGAATTCTCACGTCGTGGACGCGACGGGGTGCCACTGTTCTCAAGCTCTTTGTGCCCTCTCTGTGCCTCCGTGGCTTTCTTTGGCCCCTCAACCTCTCTGCGCCGTGCCGCGCAGCGCTAGCATGGGCTTGCGACATTTCGCAAAATGTTCGCGTCTTTCCGAGAGTCTTTGCCTTTTGTGATCGATGCCGCAGCGGGAGGAAATCCTGGATGAACTCGTGATAGACTCTTTAAGCGGAGAAACCCAATGACGAGACAGGAGAGCATCCAAGAGAGTCTCATCGAGAAGATCCGCACTCTGCCGACAAGGCAACTGGCTGAAGTGGTTGATTTCGTGGACTTCTTGCGTAGCCGCCTAGTCGACTATGAGCTGCGCAAAGCCTCGGCCAAGCTCTCCGAAGAGTCATTCCGCAGGGTGTGGGACAACCCGGACGACGCTGAATATGACCACCTTTGATTTCGGCGACGTCGTGCTGGTGCCTTTTCCGTACACCGATCTCAGCACCTCCAAGAAACGTCCGGCTGTCGTTGTCAGCTCACAAGCCTACCAACGTGAACGAGCCGACATCATCGTTATGCCGGTCACCGGCCAGGTTCGCGCTGTTCCAATAATTGGCGATGTACTCATTGGGAAGTGGCAAGAGGCCAATCTGATAAAGCCCTCCGCAGTCAAACCCATTATTGCGTCGCTGGAAGAACGCCTTGTGATCAGAAAACTGGGACGACTGGGAGAAGCTGACCAAGAGGCTCTACGGGGCACATTGGCGAAGATGATTGGCTGAATAGGCCGCCAGGGATCCTGATGCAATGGGTCTGTTTGCCGTGTGGCAGCGCCGTTGAAGTGGTCGATCCAAACAGTCGAGTCAACCAGAATGCTCAATTCGAGGGCTGTGGGAAGTCTGGAGGCAGAATCGGGCAGGTGATCTTTGCGCTCGCTGGCGGAGAAATGCTCAACGCATGAAGGAGCTGGTGTAATGGCCGAGAAACAGAAGGGTCGGATCGGATCTTCCTTTGATGATTTCCTTGAGGAAGAAGGCATCCTGGAAGAGTGCGAGGAGGGTGCCATCAAGCAGATTCTCGCCGACCAGGTAAAAGAGGCCATGAAGAAGGAAGGGCTGACCAAGACGGCCATGGCCGCACGAATGGAAACCAGCCGCCGCGCCCTGGACCGCCTCCTTGATCCCCAAAACACGAGTGTCACCTTGCACACACTTCTGTGCGCTGCCGCTGCCGTCGGGCACCGATTGCACCTCGAACTGCGGTAGGAAACGTCCAAGGAACAGTCGACTCCAGAAGATCGGCTCAGGGGAGACCTGCGAAAAAGCGCGAAATTTCCACGAAGGACTTCGCGTACGTTGTTCGCAAGCTAAGCCGCTTCGCTCGAAGCGTGAGTTCCCCTTCCCCTCCCTCTCGTTAGCTTGCTGGCGCAGCCCACAGGATGGCCTCGCTGCCATCGGGCAAGGGGAGCCTCTGAACCGCCTTCCAGCCTTCCTCTCTCAACTTTCTGTACAAGGCCTGGTTGTGCTGTGTCAGGTAGTCGATGCCCTGTGCGCCGGTCTTTCCGATGACATGGGAAAGAGAGTCCAGGAAGGCTTGGGGAGTTTCGCTGCCACCCAGTCGGAACAGAGTCGGACGGTGTCCGATCAGCGCTGCTCTGAGTTCAAGGGCCTGGACATGGAAGCGGGGCAGTTCGGGGACGAAGCCGACTC
>JANQFM010000151.1 GCA_028277865.1 Acidobacteriota bacterium | reverse complement strand
GGAGTCTATCCGGGTCAGGCCGAGAGGAGGTCACCGGGCCGTCAATCCTGAGTCAGGGGCTTGCCAGGCCATTGTCAGGAGCTTGCAAGGGAGACTGGCAGAGATCTCTGAGGTTCGAGACGGCCAAATTCTGGAATGGCTGATGCCGGCTTGGGACGATCGCTTCTTGCCCCTGAAAGGGACGCATTCGCCAGCTCAAAGTAAGCCTTGGACGAGTCCCGCGAGGTCCAGGCGACACCAATCTCTGGAACCCTGAAGAGGCTGTCGCAAAAGTCGCCTCTGCCGAAAAGACGCTCTTCTTCCAACGCCCCTTCAGGGCGCGTCATGCTTTGAGGGACCGTTCCGGTGGTTGCGCCGGGACGGCTTGACCACCGGCTAATCTCCATGACCCTCCGGGGTCTGCCAATCGCCGGGTTTCATCGCTCTGCCTCCGCCCAAACTACAGCACCAGTCCGGCTGCTGCTGCCAGTTCGTCGCCGACAGCCAGCAAATCAAGGGACTGTCGGCTCCGGAGGAGCCCCGGACATTAGCCGGTGGCAGAGCCGCCCTGCGGCGAAGCCACCGGAAAGGCCGCAAAACAACCACGCCCTGGAGGGGCGCCGGAGAGAATGCGCCTATCCAATCACCTCCTCAAGGCCCGGTTTCCGATTTTCCGACAGCGAACTGCGGATCGCGCACTTTATTGCCGCCGGCTGATGGCGAAGACGGCCACAAGGTCATCTTCATAGGCCGCAGGACCGAATTCGGCTCGGTAGCGGGCGATCCAGCCGGACATATCGACCTTGGGCGCTGGGGACCAGTACTCGCCGCTCAGATCCTTGTGCAAAATCACATAGTCGACGCCCGCCTGACGGATTTTCTGGATCTCGGAGAGGTGCGCAAAGGACGAGAAATTGAACCGGTCATCGCCGGAACGCAACTCCCCCTCGCGCAACGGCTGGTCCAGCTGACTGACAAAGCCGACCATCATGCGCTGCCGGTGCCGATACTGAAGGTGCGGATAGTGGTTGAAGTGCCACTCGTAGTGCCAGGGCGCTTCCAGCACAAGTACGCTCTCAGGCGGACGGTCAGCCAGTTGCTGGTAAAAAGGGGAAATGCGATGGGGCCGGGTAGAGAAGAAATAGCTGAAACGCGTATCGAGCAGATCGTAGGTGTAGTTGAAAAGGCCGTGGTTGGTCCAGCTATTGGGATGAAAGTCGATGCTGCGCAATGGGCCGGCCCAAAGCATGAGGACGGCCAATGCCGCACACAGGCTTCCCTGCGGAAGGCGCAGCCAAGCTCGGCTCAGGCGCTCTTCAGCCATTGATGCGCCCTGCGCCGCCGCCAACATCAAAAGAGGCAGGATCACCAAGTTATAGCGGGTGAGGACGATGGGAACGACCAGATAGATCGGCCCGGCCGCCAGCACGCCACCAATCTGTGCCAGGCAGAGAAAAAGGGCATATCGAACAGCGCCTGGGTATCTGCCTGCCAGGGTCCAGCCTCCGACTGCGCTCAGTGCGGTCAGCAAGAGGACGGCCCAAAGATGCCGGCTGCCGGCCAATAGCTGCAAGGCGATATCAACTGAACCGAAATCGATGCTGTCCCCGACCGCCTTGCTCGCCAAGGCTTCTTTGTGGAGCAGCAATGGAGGGGCGCAAAGCAGAATCAGCATTCCGGCAGTGACTGCACCCCAGCCCATCAGGCTTCCAAGGCGCTTTTTCTGGTGGCCCAGCAAAGCTTCCAAAAAAGCGAAACCGAAGGGCGCAACGACGAAGAAGATCACCGAAAGGTGAAAGTAGGCGCTTGCCGACGTGCTGAGGACGTAAATGAACATCCAAAGACGCTTGTTGCTCTTCCACCAGCGATAGAAGCAAACAACGGCCAAGAGAGCCAAAAGCAGGCTGATGCTGTAAGGCCGGGCATAGCGGCTGAAATAGATCATCAGCGGGGAGACGGCCAACAGCCAACTCGCCCCGATGAGGGTGCGCCCTTGCAGCGCGGGGCGCAGAATAAAGGGAAAAAGCAGCAGGCCAATCCCCGCCAGCATGGACGGCAGGCGCAACAGCCCTTCCCCCAGGCCGACCGTCTCGGCTGCAACTTTGTAAAAGAGCGACAGCGGAATGCATCGGTCGGCGGCGCCGAAATCAGCTCCAATCGCCAGAAAGCCAAGGCGGGAGACGGCATGCAAGGCATGCCACTCGTCGTCGGCGGGAATCTGATGGCTGAGCTGATGCAGCCTCAGAAAGATTCCCAAGGCTACAGCCAGGAACAACATCCAGGGCAAGGGTCGGCGCATGCCGCCCCAGGAAGCGGATCTCTGAGGCGGAGTTTCGTCCCCGTCCTGAAATGTCCCAGTCTGGCGGCTTTCCTTTCCCATCAGCGGAAGGGCTATAGTATCAGCGCCGCCAAAACCGAGGCTTCGGATGGGACGAGATTGAAAGGGGCTGACTGTTGGCGATCCTGGGGAAAAAGGTCTGTGTGGTCTTGCCGGCATACAATGCCGCCCAGACTCTGGAGAAAACCTACCGCGAACTGCCCCTCGACTATTTGGACTTGGTGCTGTTGGTGGATGATTACAGCCACGACGATACGGTCGATCTTGCCCGGAGGCTGGGCCTGCAGGTTCATCTGCACCCCAGCAATCGGGGCTACGGCGCCAACCAGAAAACCTGCTACGCCAAGGCGCTCGAAAGCGGTGCCGACATCGTGGTCATGCTGCACCCCGACTACCAGTACTCTCCCCGACTGGTTCCGGCCCTGGCCTGGATGGTGGCCAGCGGCCACTACGACTTGGCCTTGGGTTCGCGCATCCTGGGCGGGACTGCCTTGAGCGGCGGCATGCCGCTGTACAAGTACATTTCCAACCGCTTTCTGACACTCTTCGAGAATTTCGTGACCGGCGCCAAGCTTTCCGAGTACCACACCGGTTTGCGGGCTTTCTCGCGTCAGGTCATCGAGACGCTTCCCCTGGAAGAGAACGCCGACGGCTTCGTGTTCGACAACCAGATGCTGGCCCAGGCATTGCACTTCGGATTCCGCATCGGAGAGATCAGCTGCCCGGCACGCTACTTCGAAGAGGCCTCCAGCGTGGACTTCCGGCAGGGGATCCGCTACGGCCTGGGCGTCCTCAAGACCAGCCTGCAATACGGCCTGCAGCGGATGGGCTGGCGCCGCTTCCCGATCTTCGACCCCCAGGGCCGCCGCTTGAAAGCAAGAGGGGAAAGCAGGCAAACCTGAAACGGGGACTTCGCGCAAAGACGCAAAGGCGCAAGGATCAGGAAAGTAACGGCTTGCAGACCGATCCTCCCTCCCCTTTGCGTTCTCTGCGGCTTTGCGTGAAATTATCTCCCAGGACCGTACTTCCGTAATTCCTGCATCTCTTGATAGCCGTGCAGCATTGCCCAGTCGAGCAGGCTCAGGTTTCGCCAGGGGCTGTCCGGTTTGCCGATTCCGCTTGAATCGAAATTCTGGTGCAGGTCAGGCCTCCGCGCCCAAGCCTCTTTCAAGTCCGCGGAGACATGGGGATTTAGTGGCCGATTCAGGTCAGGGGACGCTCCCGCAGGGGTGAGCAGAACAAGATCCTGAAAGCTGTCCAGAGCCAGGGACTCGTAGGCCAAGACCTTGAAATCGCGCCCCCACTCCCGACGCACGTATTCCTCAGTCTGATAGGTCATTTGGTTATTGAAGGCCCAACCGGCACGGTGGTGCTCGAAGCCTCGCGAAGGCAGATATGCGTTCTTCCTCAGAGCCAAAGCCTCTCCGTGCAGGCTGAGCAGAATCAGGCCATTGGGCTTGAGGACACGTTGGAATTCCTGCAGCCATCCGGCCTGAGCCGCTTCGTCCAGATGAGTGAAAAAAGAGATGGAGTAAAGGACTTCAAAGCTGTTTTCCGCAAAGGGCAGCGGCGGGCTCCGCCGGTTTTTTTCGAAACGAATGCCTGCCAAGTGCTGCTTGCACCATTCGATCAGGCTGCGGTCGTAGTCGCAGCCGTTCAGGCGACTGGGCGGTACGTCGAAGCGCAGGTAGTTCAAAGTGCGTCCGCAGCCGCAGGCCAGGTCCAGCCAGGATGAGCAGCGCCTCCAATCAAAGCCATGCTTGCCCAGGAAGTTTTCGATCGTGTGAGCCGAGATCAAGCCGATCCTACGATATTCCGCCTGATCCCCCGTAGAACCGACCTTCTGAAGCAGGTGAGCAGGTGGGATCGAAACAGATCGGATCGGGGCTTGCGGCATCAGGCGATGCTAGCACGGCCTGGGAACGAAAGCCGAAAACCGGCAAAAAGAGAGAGGGCGAATTGCTGCCGCAGGACTGGATGGCACTTTAGCCCAATGCTGATAGGAGCGCCCGCATCCTGAGGGTGTCGCAAAAGTCGGCGTTTGGTGAGCAGAGGCGGAAGATTCGGAGCACCCTGCAAAGCTGAGCAGACGGGCAGCCTTCTCTCCGGCGCCCTTCCAGGGCGCGGTTGCTTTGGGGCCTTTCCGGTGGCTTCGCCGCAGGACGGCTCTGCCACCGGCTAATCTCCAGGGCTCCTGCGGAGCCGGCAAGCCCCTGAGAAATTTGGAGTTGGACCGATGACAGAGCGATGAATGCCGCTGATGGGCCGACCCCGAAGGGGTCAGGGATATTAGCCGGTGGTCAAGCCGTCCCGGCGCGGCCACCGGAACAGATCCACAAAGCATGAGGCGCCCTGAATGGGCGCTGGAAGAGGAGCGTTCTTTCGGCAGAAGCGACTTTTACGACAGCCTCA
>JANQFM010000137.1 GCA_028277865.1 Acidobacteriota bacterium | reverse complement strand
CTGGAGCGGGGACCACTGCGTCAATCCCCCGGATGTGCCCGGTATTTTCTTCTGCAATCGGAAGGTCTCTGCAGAAAGCCTCAGCATCATGGACATCGGCCCGACGGTGCTGGATCTGTTTGGCGTGCCGGTGCCGGCTTATTGCGACGGCAAATCGATCATGCCTGCAAGCGAGCAGGAAGCGGCGGCGCCGAGTTCAAGCGCTTCCGCGGCCTGAGCAGGGTTCGGCCGGCGCTCGGAAAGCGAGAATAGAAGACTGGATATGACGAAATACAGATTGGCAATGACTCTCTTGCCGGCCAGCCTGCTGTTCTTGTCGGCCTGCTCGGGCGACAGTCGGGTCGGCGACGGCAGCCCGAGCGGCAAAAAGGTGTTGGTGCTGGGAATCGACGGCTTCGACCCCAAGCTCTTGCAGAGGTTCATGGATGAGGGCCACATGCCCCATTTCCAGGAGCTGATCCGGCAAGGCGACTTCAAGCCTTTGGGGACCACGATGCCTCCCCTCAGCCCGGTGGCCTGGTCGACCTTCATCACAGGGATGAATCCGGGCGGGCATGGAATCTTTGATTTCATCCACCGCGACCCCCGGACACTGCAGCCGCTGTTTTCCATGTCGAAGGTCAGCCCGTCCGAATCCAATCTCTCCATCGGCAGCTGGAACCTACCTCTTTCTGCGGGGAAAATCGAGCAGCTGCGACAGGGAGAGGCGTTTTGGGAAATACTGGAACGGGCGGGAATTCCCACCACAGTCTTCCGGATCCCTGTCAACTTCCCCCCCGCGTCCGCCGGGAAGACACTTTCCGGGATGGGCACTCCCGACCTTCTCGGCACCCCGGGCACCTTCACCTTTTACACCAACGATCTTTTTGGGGTCAAAATGGACCCCTCGGGGGGACGCATTGTTCAGGTGCAGGTGGACGAAGGCACGATTCGCGCTGAATTGGAGGGGCCGCCCAATCCCTTCCGCCTCAGCCCTGCAGACGGGGGCTCCGACGAGCCCGTTCATCCCGAGATGAAGGCCGGTTTCACGGTCTACCTCGACCCTGCCGAGGCGGTGGCACGCTTCGAGGTCCAGGGGCAGGAATTCATCCTCAAGCAAGGTGAATGGAGCGATTGGATCCCGATCCGCTTTCAAGCCTTTCCCTTGCTGGTTGACGTCAGCGCCACAGTGCGTTTTTACCTTCAGGCGGTGCGCCCCAAGTTCCGGCTCTATACCACCCCCTTGCAGATCGACCCCCGAATTCCGGCCATGCCCATTTCCCAGCCCGAGGACTGGTCTCACCAGCTTTGCGAGGAGTTGGGATATTTTTATACCCAGGAATTGCCTGAGGACACCAGCGCCTTTTCCGAAGGCATCTTCGATGGTGAGGAATTCTGGCAGCAGGCTCAATCCGTATTCCAGGAGCGTCGCAGGGCGTTTGACCACTTGCTGGAGGATTTCCAGGAAGGGCTGCTCTTCTTCTATTTCTCCAGTGTGGACCAGGGGACTCACATGCTGTGGAGGTATATGGATCCGCAGCACCCCGGCTATGTCCATCACGACAAGCTCCAGCATGGGGTGAGGACCCTCTACCAGCAAATGGACGAAGTGCTGGGTCGTCTCTTGAAGGCCGTGGATCAGCGAACCACCTTGATCGTCATGTCCGACCATGGTTTTTCACCCTTTTACTGGGGAGTCAACCTGAACACCTGGCTGCTCGAAAAGGGCTATATCGCCCTCAAGGAGCCTTCGCGCCAGGGCAAGTTCCCTCTATTCATGAACGTCGATTGGGGGCGCACCCGGGCCTACGCCCTGGGGCTCAACGGGATCTATGTCAATCTCTTCGGGCGGGAAAGGGACGGCATCGTTTTGCCGGGCTCTGATCGAGAAGAGCTCTTGGACCGTCTGGAGGCCGATCTGCTGGACATGAAGGACACTCGCAACGGTCAGAGCGCCGTTTCCCTGGTGGTCCGCACGGACAAAGAGTTCCAAGGCCCCCAACTGGCCCAGGGACCGGACCTGATCGTGGGTTACCAGTGGGGATACCGAAGCTCCTGGAAAAGTCCCCTGGGCGAATTTCCCAAAGAGGTCTTCGTCGATAATCAAAACGCTTGGAGCGGTGACCACAGCATCGATTACCGGCTGGTGCCGGGCGTGCTGATCTCCAACCGCAGGATCACCCTCAGCGAACCGGCCCTTTACGATTTGACAGTGGCCCTGCTCGATGAATTCGGTGTGCAGAAAAAACCGGAAATGATTGGAGAAGATTGCCTGCAATGACTCCGGCAAAAGCCTTCCTCGTTGGGAAGCCGCCCGGAGGCTCCGAATGGGGGCGGCCTGCCCGAGTTGTGCGATCGTCCCCGTACGAGGCTTTCAACGGAAGGAGGGATGCATGTTCGGTCCGAAGATCAAGCTCGATAAGGCGCTTTACCAGAAAGTGAAGGAGTACTCCAAGTTGGCCGGCTATTCCAGCATCGACGAATTCGTCGCCCATGCCCTCGAGAAGGAAGTCGCCAAGCTGGAGGATGCTGAGTCCGAAGAGGAGATCAAGAAAAGGCTCAAAGGGCTGGGTTATATCTCCTGAAGGGCCGGTCATGGTGGATGAATTGCAATTCGTCAGCAAAGGGTTGTGGCTTTCCCTGCTCCCGCTGCTCTGGAGCCATTGAATGAGAAGCCTGATCGATTGGATCAATCGCCTCTTGACGTCGACCTTCGACTTCGTCCTGGCGCCCTTGAGGGGAGTCGAGCCGATCTGGCCGCTGCTGCTCATCTCTTTGGCCAGCGGCCTGATGATGCTGTGGGTTTTCGGCAAGGCTTCCAATCAGCAGGCCATTCGGCGCCTCAGGAAACGGATGACCGGCAACCTGATCGGAGTATGGCTTTTTCAAAACGAAGTCCGGGCGGTGGTTCGGCTTCAGGTGCGGGTGCTGGCAGATACGTTGAGCTATCTGAAGCATTCCCTGCTCCCCATTGCAATCCTCGTACTGCCGATGATCTTGATCCTCGCTCAGCTCAACCTGCGCTTTTCGGCCCGTCCCCTGCAGCCCGGTCAGGCAGCCTTGGTGAAGGTCCGACTGAGCGCGTCGCCCGAGCAGCCCCAATATCCTTCTTTGGAGGCTTCGCCGGGCATCGAGGTCGAAACGCCCGCCGTGTACGCCCCTTCTCTGGGCGAGTTTGCCTGGCGGATCCGGGCCAAGCAGGAAGGCAGGCATCAACTCCAGGTCAGCTTGGCCGGAGAAGCCGTTGGAAAAGAGGTTCTGGTGGGACAATCCGGCTGGGGAACCATATCCAGCCAGCGCAGCCTGCGCCTTGGCGACTCTCTCCTCTATCCGGGCGAGCCGCTAATCGCAGCAGACGCCGGTGTGGAATCGATCCAGGTCGCCTATTCCGGACTGAAGCTCTCGATTTTTGGAGTGGAGATTCACTGGCTGGTCTTGTTCCTCGCCTTTTCCCTTCTATCCGCCTTCGCCTTCAGGCCCTGGCTGGGAGTGACCTTTTGAAGGCTGATTCTTGAGCTTGCGGAAGAGGGCATTTCCAAAGTCAATCGCACTCCTTCTTGGAGAGAACGTTCGATGGCATTTTTCAAGAGGATCTTTTCCAGGCCTCAGCCTCCGCCGGAGGTCTTTGTCGTCTCCGGCCTGCCCCGGTCAGGGACTTCGATGATGATGAAGATGCTGGAAGCCGGAGGCGTGCCGGCCCTGACCGACGGGATTCGGCTGGCGGACACGGATAACCCCAAAGGTTACTATGAGCTAGAGCAAATCAAGGATCTCGCCAAGCAGGTCGACAAATCCTGGCTCAAGGACGCCGCGGGCCATTGCGTCAAGGTCATCTCCGAACTCTTGATCGAATTGCCCCCTTTTTGCCGCTACAGGGTGATCTTCATGAACCGCGACCTGCACGAGATCATCGCATCGCAAAACAGGATGCTGCAGCGGCGCGGGGAGGAGAAAGCCGACGACGACGAGGCGATGATCGATCTCTTTTCCAGGCATCTCGGTAAGATCAAGGACTGGCTGCGACGGCAATCCCATTTCAGGATCCTCTACCTCGACTATGGTGGAGTCCTTGAGGATCCGCCGGGCAACGCCCGGCAGGTGAAGGAGTTCCTGGGGCTGGACTTGGATATCGAACTGATGGCGGCAGTGTGCGACCCTGCCCTTTACCGCAACCGCCGCTCCCGGCTCGTTTCGCAATAGCCCGGATTTCTCACGGGTTGTCGTCTCGAGGAGCCGCAAGGGCCGGCCTGGCAAGGCGTCGCGACGGAGGCCCGCGCAGGCGTACCGTATGTACGTCGAGCAGGCCGGCCGAGCGCAACGCAGCCAGGGCGGATGTTTGCGGCTCCGCAGTAGACAACCCGTGAGAAATCCGGGTTAGGGGAGGCTAAAGAACGCCACAGATACTTGCGGGATCTCGTGAGCTTTTCTTCCCCTTACTCCTCCAGCAAGTCCATGATCGTTGCCAAACGCAGTGCGCGCACCCCCGGAACCAGGCTGGACAGTGCCGAAGCGCCCAGCAATAGGGACGCCACAGCCAACAGTATGGCCGGATCAGAGGGGCTGACGTTGAAAAGGAATTGTTCGATCAGGCGCATCAAGGCCAGCGAGAGCAGCAGGCCGACGACTGCTCCCGAAATGGTCAGGACTGTTGCTTGGCGTACCACCTTCCCCACAATCACCCTCCAGCCGGCGCCGATGGCCATGCGGATTCCGATCTCGCGGCGGCGCTGGGCCACCAGGTAAGACATCAACCCATAGATGCCCGCCACAGCCATGGTCAGTGCCACCAGCGCCAGTGCCGTCAGCAGGACCATCAAAAACCGCTCACGTTGGACGGTGCTCTGCAAGACCTCGGCCATGCTTCTAAAGCCGGAGAAAGGCTGAGCAGGATCTACAGAGCGGACGATCTGCCGCAAGGAAGCCAAATCCAGCGCCGCAGCGCCCTCCTTGGAGCGGATCAGCCAATTCACCTGGAAATAGGAATGGGCGATCTCGAAAAGCCGGGCAGGCACCTGATCCACCGGCACATAGATCGTCGCCAGCGCAGGGTTGTCCAGGCCGCGGCTCTTGACGTTGCCAACCACTCCCACGATGCGCAGGGTTTCACTCAACTCGACAGGGCGTCCCAAGGCGGACTGGCCCGAAAAGAATTGGCGGGCAAACTGCTGATTGACCAAGGCGACAGGGACGGATTGGCGGTTGTCCGAGTCGTGCAGCAGGCGACCTTGCAGCAAGGGGATACGCAGGACCCGAAAATAGTCCCGCGTGACGTAGCGCCAATCGACGCTGAACGTCTTCATCCCTTCGGGGGTTTCCATGCGGATGGGCAGGTTGAGCCCTCCCTCCACCGGCAGGTTGTTGGAGACAGCCGCCGCCTCGACGCCGGCAAGCTGCTCGATTCGCTGCAGGGCATCCCGGTAGAAAATTGCCAGTGATTCAGCGTCCTTGGAACGGCTGCCCTGCAACGACATCTGACCGGTCAGAACTCCCTCAGGATCGAATCCCAGATCAACCTGCATCAAATTGACGAAGGTCTGGCCCAGCAGGCCTGAACCCACCAACAGGACCGTGCAAACAGCAACCTCCGCAGCCACCAGCAAGT
Source organism: Acidobacteriota bacterium (assembly GCA_028277865.1). Classification (GTDB taxonomy): domain Bacteria; phylum Acidobacteriota; class UBA6911; order RPQK01; family DATIPO01; genus JANQFM01. Next base: position 1,209 of record JANQFM010000137.1, on the reverse strand, counting down.
TTCGAAATCGTGTCTGCCCGCCCCCGCCGACAGTGCGGCTGGCGGATCCCTGCAGCACGGTCGCCACCTCGGGGCGGGCGCTTTGCCAGGCGGGCGCCATTCCGAAAAGGATCCCGGTCAGGATGGAAATCGAAAAGGTAAACAGCAGCACCCGCCCGTCCAGCCCCGCAGCCGCTGGAGGCACCAGTTGGTAGGGCGCCAGCGAAAGCAGGTATTGGGTGCCCCACCAAGCCGCCGCCAATCCCAAGGTGCCCCCGGCCAACGCCAGCAGCAGGCTCTCGGTCAGAAGCTGCCGGATTATGCGCGGCGGCATCCCCCCCAGGGCCGAGCGGATGGCCATTTCCTGCTGCCGCGAGGCGGCACGTGCCATCATCAGCGAAGAGATGTTGGCGCAGCCGATGAGCAGAACCAGCCCTACGGCGGCGGACAGCAGCATCAGAGGCGGTTGGGCGCTGCCGAAAAGGCTTTTCTGGTAAGGCATGACGCGAAATCCAACCTCTTGCGGAATGTCGCTGTATGTCTGAAGGAAAGTTCGGCTCAACGACTCCAATTCGTGCTGGGCCTGCTCCAGCGAAAGGTCCGATCGCAGGCGGCCGACCGCTAAGTAGTTGAATCCCCTGCCCTGCACATTGGTGGCGGGGCGCAGGGGAATCCAGGCTTGGGAAGGAGGGATGCTTCGAAAGCTTTCGGGCATGACGCCGACAATCGTGTAAGGCTCCCCTCCTAAGCGGACGGAACGGCCCAGCACTGAAGGGTCAGCCTCGAAAAGCCGCCTCCACAAGCCATGGCTGAGCATTACTGCCTGCGGGCCGCCTTCCAGGTCTTCCTCTTGGCTGAAATGACGGCCATAGCGCGGCTGCACTCCCAAGGTCGGAAAGTAACGGGCTGAAACCGGCAGTGCCTGGATGTACTCGGCCTCGCCCTGCCAGAGGAGGTTGTACCCCGAGCTGAAGCCCCGAGCCCCCATTTCTTCGAAACCGCTGAAGTTGTCGTCTACAAACTCCAGCATCAGCCCTGTCACGGCGGAATAGCTGCTTCCGGATGGGTAGTGGCGCATCAACTGGACCAGACGATCCGGTTGAGGATAAGGCAGCGGTGCCAGCATCACCGCGTTGACCACGCTGAAAATGGCCGTATTGGCACCGATGGCGATGGCCGTGACCAGCAATACCGTCAAGGTGAAGGCCGGACTGCGCTTGAGCGACCGGA
>JANQFM010000126.1 GCA_028277865.1 Acidobacteriota bacterium | reverse complement strand
GGCTGATGACGGGCAGCAGCATTATCACGCTGGCGGCGGGAGAGCATCGCCCCCGCCTTTTGCCGGAACTCATCACTGGCTTTGCCGATCAATCCGGCGGCTATATCCGCATCGGCGCCCAGCAACCCATCTTCACCTTCGAGCTGTTCAGCTTCTTCAATCCTGACAACGGTGCCCTGACCGCCCTGTCCGCCGTCCCACCCCAACGCTTGAGCGGGATTGTTTCGGGAACCGTCTTGCTGCCCGAAGGCGTCTCGGCCGAAGAAGCAGGAACCGTTTTCGTTGTGGCTGTCGACCCCGCCACCCAAAAGACTCAACGCAGCGGCACTGCGGACCAGAATGCGGCCCTCGACTATCGCCTCATCGCCTTTTCCGGCTTTTATCAACTGGCGGCTGGAACGGATCCCGACGGCAACGGCTTCATCTGCGACGGCTCTACAGACGAGCTGTGCGGATTCTTCAGCGACGGCCCGGATATCGCCACCGTCAGCCTGGAATCGGGCCAGGAAGCCTCGGCAATCAACATCCAGCTGCAATCGTCAGGCCCTCTGTCGCTGCTTCGCAGCCTGTCAGGCAAGAAAAGAGGCATCCGGGTTTCCGTAAACGCCCCAAAAGGCTAAAATCGAAAGAGCCAGCAAAGAGCGCTCTTCTTTCTGCACTATGTGTCTGCTCTTCTACGCTCTCTGCGATTCAACTCCGGAGGAATCCATGTGCCTGCAAGCTGCAACCGTAGCCCTATCCACTGCCCTGGCCATCTCCTGCGCCGCCAAGAGCGAGCCCGTCCCAGCCCAGCAACCTCCTCCCCAGCAGCAGGAGCAACCCAGTGAGGAGAAAGGAATCGTGATCACCGGAACCCTGCAGCCGACAGTCGAAGCAGGCGGTTGGCTGGTCAAGACCGAAGAAAAGTCCTATCTGCTGCTCAACATCGAGGATTACCGCACCAAGCACTGGTTCCAGGAAGGCCAAAAGGTGCGAGCCCGAGGCGAGGAAGACCTCGAAGTCATGACCATATATCAGCAAGGAACCCCCTTCAGGCTCTTTTCCCTGGAGCCGGTTGAATGACATGGAACCGGGAGCTTCACGCAAAGCCGCAATGTCGCAAAGGGCGCAAAGTGAAGAAATAAAGAGTATCCTTGGTTGTGACTTTCTGAACTTTGCGCTTTTGCGACTTTGTTCGCAAGCCCACCATGCCGCTTTGCTCGAAGGCGTGAGATCTGAACTGAACGACGATGCCCTCACGGATTTACACGGCGCCCAAAGGATCGAGCCAGCCTGTGCTCGGCCGCACCTTGCCGTCCCTTCTCGAAGAGGCCTGCCAAAAGAATCCCAACCCTCGTGCCCTCAACCAGATGGTGGAAGGGGAGTGGGTTTCCTTCTCGACTGAGCAGGTTCTGCAGGCCGCTGCCGAAACCGCTTTGGGGCTGCTTGACATCGGTCTGGCCCGTCAGGACCGGGTGTGCCTTTTCATGCACAGCGACGCCGACTTCGGAATCGTCGACATGGGCTGCCTGATCGCCGGCGTAATCGACGTCCCCATCTACCTGACCCACTCCCGCGAATCGATCCTCTTTGTGCTGCGCCATGCCCAAGCCCGTGCGCTGGCGGTCTCTGATGAAGGGCTGCTGGCCAAAGTGACCCCCTTCCTCAAGCAGTTGAGCTTCACCAAGACGGTCATCGTGGCCCGCCCTCAAGGCGGCCCGAAAGCCGACCTTGCCTCCCCGCCGGGAGTCCCCGAGGACGTGGAAGTCCTCACCCTCGATGAACTGCGCCGCAAGGGCCGCAAGAGGCTGGAGGGGGATGCGGAGGCGAGCAGCAGGCTGATCTCCGAGATCGATTGCAGGGACATCGCAACCATCATCTACACCTCGGGAACCACCGGACAGCCCAAGGGCGTGATGCTGACTCACCAGAATCTGAGCTTCAACAGCATCGCCGCATTCCAGGAGGTCGACTACGTGGAAAAGGGCAAAGAGGTGGTCCTCTCATTCCTGCCCCTGTCGCACGTTTTCAGCCGAATGCTGCATTACGGCAATCTGCACCATGGCGCGGCCGTCTATTTCACTGAGCCTGAGCGCATTTCCGAGCACCTTAAGAGCGTCCGCCCCACCGGGTTCGCCGCCGTTCCCCATCTGCTGGAAAAGACCTACGACAAGATCATGGTACGGGGCGTTCAGCTTAAAGGGATGAAGAAGCGGACCTTCGACTGGGCGCTTCGGCTGGCTAGCAGCTATGACATGACGCGTCGCCGGGGACCCCTGTACTGGTCGCGGATGCGCTTGGCCGACAAGCTGGTCTACTCGCGATGGCGCCGGGCGCTGGGGGGCCGCCTGAAGGGGATCATCTGCGGCGGAGCGCCTTTGCAGGCCCGGCTGGTCAACTTCTTTGCCGCTGCCGGCATTCCCATACTGCAGGGCTACGGCCTCACTGAAACCAGTCCTGTGATCACCTTCAACCGCTTGCGATCCAACCGGCCTGGAACGGTGGGAGTCCCTTTGCCCGGTGTGGAAATACAGCTGGCCGATGACGGCGAGATCCTCACCCGCGGCCCGCACGTCATGCACGGCTATTACCGCAACCCCCAGGCCACCCAAAAGGCAATCGAGGCGGACGGTTGGCTGAGGACCGGCGATATCGGGGAAATCGACCGCAAGAGCTGCCTCAAAGTCACCGACCGCAAAAAATCCCTCTTTAAGCTTTCCACCGGCAAGTATGTCATCCCCCAGCCGCTGGAAAGCCGCCTGACCGCCGAGACCTTGGTCGATCAGGCCGTGGTGTGCGGGCCGGGGCGAAAGTATTGCACCGTCCTGATCTGCCCTGAGCAAGACGCTCTGCGTGTCTTTGCCCGCCTCAAGCAGCTCGACCAACAGCAGCCGATCGAAGAGTTGCTGCAGGAAAAGGCTGTTCGGGAGCGTTTTCAGCGCATGGTCGACCAGGCCAACAAAGGGATGCCGCCCTGGTCTCAGATCCAGTACTTCGCCTTGCTGCCTGTCGAAATGACTCCGGAAAGCGGCCTGCTGACACCCACGCTCAAAGTGCGCCGCAGCAAGGTCTATGAGGGCTTCGAGCAAGAGATCGATGCCATGTACGCCCCTGATCAGGCCCAAGCTGCAGCGGTATGAGGCCAAGCCCGATTCGACCCGAGGAACTGATCCCCCGAGATTTCTGCAGAACCCCATCAGTTGTCTAGTCAAAAAACAACTGTTCTGTTATCCTTGCAGTCCGCGAGTCACCGGGTTGGGGCACGCCCATTGCGCAGAAGATCACCTCACTTTAGGGAGGAACCATGGCGGCAGCCGAATCAGCACTGAAACAAATGAAATCCTTAGGGTGGGGAGCCCTCGTGGCGCTGAGCTTTGTCGGTGCAGCGAGTGCTCAGCCGACTTTTTCCAAGTTGTTCATTCCGGATACCATCGGGCCGGGCAGCGTCAGCACGCTTGAGTTTACGATCGACAATACGGCGGGGGCGGCCACCACCGACTT
>JANQFM010000110.1 GCA_028277865.1 Acidobacteriota bacterium | reverse complement strand
CGCCTGAACTCTCTGGGTTCTGTCTGGTGTGCTTTCGGCTCTCCCCGCCTTTGCACCTGTGGTTCAATTCGTGGGGCTTCCTTTCGCCGCAGTTTTTGTCTATCCTCTCTTCCCATGTCCTACAGCGTCAAGACCATCGAGTGGAGCGACGATGGCGTCGTCATGATCGATCAGACCAAGCTGCCGACCGAGGAAATCTACAACACCTACAAAGAAGTCGAAGAAGTGGCCCAGGCCATCAAGGACTTGGTCATCCGGGGCGCCCCGGCCATCGGAGTGGCGGCGGCCATGGGCATTGCCCTGGGGGTCAAAAACCTCACGTCCAAAGAAAACCTCGACCAGGAGTTCGAGCGCATCTGCAAGATCATCCACGACACCCGCCCCACGGCTCAGAACCTTTTTTGGGCCATCCAGCGCATGCGCGAAGTTTACCAGGGCCATCGCGACAAGAGCCTGCACGAGATCCAGGCGGCGCTGCGCGACGAGTCCATCCAGGTTCTGGAAGAAGATATCGACATCAACCGGCGCATGGGCATGCATGGTCAGGCCTTGCTGGCCGAGCAGGGGAACGTTCTCACCCACTGCAATGCCGGGGCACTGGCCACAGGAGGCTACGGGACGGCCTTGGGTGTGGTCCGGTCGGCGGTGGAGCAGGGAAAGACTCTGCGTGTTTTCGCCGACGAGACGCGCCCGTTCCTGCAGGGCGCCCGCCTGACGGCCTGGGAGATGATGAAAGAGAATATCCCCTGCACCCTGATCACCGACAACATGGCCGGTTATTTCATGCAGCAAGGCCAGGTGCAGGCCGTCATCGTAGGCACCGACCGCACGGTGGCCAACGGCGATGTGGCCAACAAGATCGGAACCTATTCGGTGGCCGTGCTGGCCAAAGCCCACAACATCCCCTTTTACGTGGCTGCCCCTACTTCGACCATCGACCTGAGCATCCCCACTGGCAAGGACATTCCCATCGAGCAGCGGACCGCCGAGGAAGTGACGGTGATCGGCAACCGCCAGATGGCGCCCGACGGCATCGACGCAGCCTATCCGGCCTTTGATGTGACCCCTCATCATCTGGTCACGGCCATCATCACCGAGGAAGGCGTGGCCCGCGATCCCTATACCGAGTCTTTAGCCGAAATGGTGGCGCGGGCCAAGGCCCGTCGAACCGCCAAAGCCTGACAACGCAGCTCGGAAAGTCTTCTCTGCGTCCTTCTCTCTGCTCTGTGCGGTCAGCTCCGGAGCCCGCCATGTCCATCGTCTTAGGAATCGAGTCCAGTTGCGACGAGACGGCCGCCGCACTGTTGCGGGACGGTCGCCGCATCCTGGCCAGCGTGGTCTCCTCCCAGGTCCAGGTTCACCGCGACTACGGCGGCGTGGTGCCCGAGTTGGCCAGCCGCGAGCACGTCGACAACATTGTCTTGGTGGTCGAGGCTTGCTTTAAAGAGGCCGCCCGCCATGGCTATTCGCAGGGCTGGCAAGGCCTGGATGCCGTGGCCGCCACCTGCGGGCCGGGGCTGATGGGCGCCCTGCTGGTGGGAATGACCTACGCCAAGGCGGTGGCCTATGCCCAGCGCATTCCCTTTTTGGGAGTCAACCATCTGCAAGGCCACATCGGCTCCATCTTTCTGGACCACCCTCAGGCCGAAATCCCGGCCTTGTCGCTGGTGGCATCGGGAGGCCACACCAACCTTTACTATTTGGAATCTTCGGGAAGCTGCCGACTGCTGGCCCGAACGCTGGACGACGCTGCCGGCGAGGCGCTGGACAAGCTTTCCAAGCTGTTGGGGCTGGGATACCCCGGTGGCCCCGTCATCGACGGCTTGGCCCCCCTGGGCGATCCCCAGGCGGTTCGCTTCACCCTTCCCCGCATCAAGGCAGCCAGCAGCAGCGGCGTGGACGCCTTCAGCTTCAGCGGGCTCAAGACCGCCGCCCTGCGTCACGTCCGCCTCAACCAGCTGCCTTCGCTCAAGCCCCAGGATGCCGAGGATCCCTCCCGGATCGGGCAGCCGCTGCTGGACCTGCTGGCCGGCTATCAAAAAGCAGTCGTCGACCAGCTCATCCACCGCTTGGAGCAAGGGTTGTCATCGGGAAGGGAAGTCAGGGCGGTTCACCTGTCGGGAGGGGTTTCCTGCAATTCGGAGCTACGTCGGCGCGCCACTGAGCATTTCAAGTCCAGAGGCATTCCGGTCTACTACCCTCGCCCCGCCTTGACCACCGACAACGCCGCCATGATCGCCGCCGCCGCTTTCAGACGCCTGGCTGCCGGCGAAAGCGACCCCTGGGATCTTCCCGCCGATCCCAACCTGAAAGTCTAAAGCCACGGAGGCACTGAGAGCACAGAGAAAAAACGGGAGTTTCACGCAAAGAACGCCAAGGACGCAAAGTGGAGAAAGAAACCGAGACATTCAGCGCCTTTTCGTCAACACTTTGGCGGGATTTGATAGAATTCAGCGAATGGACAGCCGGATCACGATCGACCCTGAAATCTGTGGAGGCCGA
>JANQFM010000098.1 GCA_028277865.1 Acidobacteriota bacterium | reverse complement strand
TGGAGCACAACTCATCGTAGGGAGAGGTCGTGCCTTGAATTTTAATTCTGCTGAAAAACACAGAGGCCAGCGCCGCGGCTGGTTCAGCTTGGAATTCTTGGGGACATGCCCTATAGTTCTAACGATTTGAGTCAAAAGCTTAAAATTCAAGACACGGCCCCGCTGGCTGCGATATTGGTTCTGGCAAGCCTGCTTTCCGGTCCGGGCATGCTGGCTCAACCTTTCGACCTGATCATCCGCAATGGCCGATTGCTGGACGGCTCGGGCAATCCCTGGCGGCGGGCGGACGTGGCGGTTCATCAGGGACGCATCGCCAGGGTGGGCGACCTGTCCGGTGTTGCCGCCCATCGCGAACTTGACGTCGACGGGCTCTACGTAGCACCCGGCTTCATCGACGTACACTCCCATGCAGCCGCCGGGTTGGCCAGTGAGGAACTGAGCGAGGGGCGTCCCCTGTTGGCGCAAGGAACCACCACGGTGGTGGTCAACCCGGACGGCGGAGGGCCGGTCGACCTGTCCGCCCAGCGTGAAGCGCTCATGAGGCACCGATTGGGCCTCAATGTGGCCTTGATGGTCCCCCACGGCTCGCTGCGCCGACAGGTGCTGGGCATGCAGGACCGGGCGCCTACGCCGCAAGAGCTGGAGCAGATGAAGACGCTGGTGCGCCAGGGAATGCAGCAAGGCGCTTTCGGGCTCTCCAGCGGGCTTTACTACGCCCCCGGCAGCTACGCGACAACTGAAGAGGTCATCGAATTGGCTCGTGTGGCGGCTGAATTCGGTGGTCTTTACAGCAGTCACATCCGCGACGAAGCCGACTACAACATCGGGCTGGTGGCGGCGGTGGACGAGGTGATCCGCATTGCTGAAGAGGCCCGCCTGCCGGGGATCGTGAGCCATATCAAGGCTCTGGGCCCGCGCGTGTGGGGATTCTCCCATGCTGTGGTGCAACGCATCGAACGGGCCCGTCGGCGCGGCGTGCAGGTCTATGCCGATCAGTACCCCTATCAGGCCTCGGGAACAGGCATCATCGGCGCCCTCATCCCCCGCTGGGCCTTGGCAGGCGGGCGCGGCGCGCTCAAGAGCGTGCTGGAAGAGCCGCAGCAGCGTGCCCGACTTCGTGAGGGCGTTCTCGATAATTTGGACCGGCGCGGGGGCGCCGCACGCCTGCAAATCCGCAGCTACCGGGCCGACCCCAGCCTCGAAGGCCGCACCCTGGATGAAGTGGCCCGGCAGCGCAATATGGCGCCCGCCGACCTGGTGCTGCAGCTGCTCGGATCAGGCGATGCTTCCTTGGTCTCCTTCAACATGCATCCCGAGGACGTCCACGCCCTGATGCGCCCCGACTGGACCATGACCTCTTCGGACGGCGGACTCTCCTCTCCCGGCGCCGGGCTCCCTCATCCGAGAAGCTATGGCACCTACCCGCGCAAGATTCGCCGCTACGTGCTGGAAGAAAGAGTCGTCAGCCTGGCTCAGGCCATCCGCAGCATGACCTCCCTGCCGGCCACGGTCTTCGGCATGCAGGACCGGGGCGTGGTGCGCAACGAAGCGGTGGCCGACTTGGTGGTTTTCGACCTGGAAAAGATCCGTGACCGGGCCACCTACCAGAATCCCCATCAGCTCAGCGAGGGAATGGTTCATGTGCTGGTCAACGGAGTCCTGGCCATGCATGGAGGGGAATTCACAGGCGCCTTGAGTGGACGGGTCCTGCGGCGCAACCGGGCTGATCTGGGGGACAAACAGGACTGAGAGGCTGCAAGGCTGTGAGACTGCAGATCCTGAAGCTTCCTGCGGTCAGCCTTCTCCAGGGAAGAGGCGACCGCTATACTGGGCTGCATGACCCCGTTGGCTGGAGTGTCCGCAACAGCTCGCTTTGCCGCCACAAGACGGTTGCCGGCATTGGGGTTATGCCTGGCACTGCCCACCCTTTTGCTTGCCCCTGTTGCTGCCGCTTCCCAGGGTGACGAGCAGGTCCGTTTCAAGGAGATTACCGCCGAGGCCGGACTGCTTTACAGGCACGGCTTCCAGGAGGGCACCACTTCCATACCCCGGCAGATTGCCGGAGGTGTGGCTGCCGGCGACTTCGATCGGGACGGCTGGACCGACCTGTACGTAGTTCGAGGAGACATCGGCCGCAACCTGCTCTTCCGCAATCGGGGCGATGGAACCTTTGAAGAAGTGGCAGGACAGGCGGGTGTGGACCTTCAGGACGGCCTGAGCTGCGGCCCCGCATTTGCCGACTGGGATGCGGACGCCTGGCCCGACCTGATCGTGGGAGGCATCGAGGATACTGCACCCCGCCTCTTTCGCAACCGAGGAGACGGCACTTTCGAGGAGACCACCGCATTTTCGGGGGTGCAGGCCCGCCAAAACACTTTTTCAGCCGCCTTCGGCGATTATGACCGGGACGGAGACCTGGACCTTTTCCTGAGCCACTGGACGTTGGAAAATCCCCTCAATACAGTGCATTTGTGGAACAATTCCGGGGACGGGAGCTTTCGCCCAGTCCCCGATGCGCAAGCAGGCCTGAACAATTTCCTGGATCACGACTATTCCTTCACACCCAATTTCGCCGACATCAACCTGGACGGCTGGCCCGACCTGCTCATCGCCGGCGACTTCGGCACAAGCCAGGTCTACCTGAACGCACGCGACGGATCGTTTTTGGACGCCACCACCCCGGTCATTTCGGATGAAAACGGCATGGGAGCCGCCGTGGCGGACTACGACAACGACGGCGATCTGGATTGGTTTGTGAGCAGCATCTGGGATCATGATGCCTTCGACGGCGGCTGGGGAGTGACGGGCAACCGCCTTTACCGCAACCGGGGAGACGGCACATTCGACGACGTGACAACCCGGTCGGGCGTCCGCAAGGGGTACTGGGGCTGGGGCAGCTGCTTTGCCGACTTCAACAACGACGGCCACCTGGATCTTTTTCACGTCAACGGATTCCAGCCCCCCACGCCTCGAGGAGAGGCGCCTGACCCTTCGGCGCGCGGCGCAATTTTTCTGGACGACCCCTCCCGCCTTTACATCTCGGACGGCAACGGCGCCTTTGACGAGCGTTCGTCCCAAGCCGGAATCGATGATCGAGGGCAAGGACGGGGCGTGGTCTGCTTCGATTTTGACCGCGATGGAGACCTGGATATCTTTGTGGCCAACAACTCGGGCCGTTCCACCCTCTATCAAAATCAGGGCGCCGACGCCAATCACTACCTGACAGTCCAGCTCCGGGATCCTTGGCCGGGACAGACCTCAGTGGGGAGCCGCATCTGGGTGACTGCAGGGGGGCTGACCCAACTAAGGGAGTTGCAGGCGGGAAGCAATTTCGTTTCCCAGCAACCGCATGAGGTCCACTTTGGATTGGGCAAGGCGACTTTGGTCGAGGAACTGCGCATCGAGTGGCCGGACGGTCGCAGCGAAGTTCACAAAGCCGTTTTGGCCGATCAAATGGCAATCTTGGGGGGCGCACAGCCACCGCAACTGCTGGCCCATCGGAAGCTCGTCTTTCCCTACGCGCCCTTGGGGCCGACGCATCGGTCTTCCTTCGTTCTGACCAATCGCAGCCAGCTGGCCGCCGGAGGCACTCTGCATTTCTTTGATGCCTTGGGAAAGCCGCGTCAAGTGACGTTGGAGGGCTTAGGCAGCGCATCTTCCTTCCATCTCGAGGAGGGCTTTTTTGCTGCCGGCGAGAGCAAGGCCTTGACCGGTTTTGCAGATGCCCGCAATGCGTCCGGCATGGCTGTCTTTTCGACGGTTTTTGCGCTGGAAGGGCGTCTTCGGATGCATATCGGCGCACAAAGCCAGGAGCTGAGGCCGGTCGTTCCGCAGCGCAGGGCGCGATTTGAAGTGGCCTCCGGCCGCGGCCTTGCAAGCGGGCTCGTGCTGGCCAATCCCGAAGACTCTCCTATCTGGGTGCGCCTGCTGCTCCGGGACGGGAAGGGCAAGCTTGTCCAGGCCGTGCATCCTCCCCAATTCAACCCTTTGCCTGGCCGCGGTCAGGCTTCGGGACGGTTGACTGAACTGGGGTTTGACGCCCATCGGATGCCTCCCGGCTCAGGGTGGAATCTGCAAGTGGTTCTGAGCAAAGGCGATAGCTTCGCCTTGATGGGATTCGTCCACAATCGGGGTCGCCTTGTCTGGATCCCAGCTAAGCCGGATTAACCCGGATTTCTCATGGGTTGCCTACTGCGGAGCCGCCATCATCCGCCCTGGCTGCGTTGCGCTCCCTCGGCCTGCTCGACGTACAGTACAGTACGACTG
>JANQFM010000094.1 GCA_028277865.1 Acidobacteriota bacterium | reverse complement strand
CGGCAGATGCCAGCCGCTGGGGCGCAGGTACTGCCCCAGGGTCAGGATACTGACTCCCCGCACCACCAAGTCCTGCATGACTTGATGGATTTCGCCTTCCTCTTCGCCCAGGCCCAGCATCATGCCCGACTTGGTGGTGAGATGGGGCTTGAGCTGCTTGGATCGTTTCAGCACCTGCAGCGAGACCTGGTAGACGCCTCCTCCACGCGCCTTTCGGTAGAGCCGAGGGACGGTCTCGATGTTGTGGTTGACGATTTCCGGCTCTTCATCGAGCACCGTTTGCAGAGCCTTTTCGTCACCCTGAAAGTCGGGGATCAGAACCTCGACGATGCAGCCGGGGCTGGTTCGCCGGATCTGGCGGGTGGTGGCGGCAAAGATCTCGGCGCCCCCGTCCTGCAAGTCGTCGCGGTCCACCGAGGTGATGACGACGTGGCTCAGGCCCATCGTTTTGACCGCTTCGGCCACCCGCGTCGGCTCGGCTAGGTCCAGCGGCTGGGGACGGCCCTTGGAAACGGCGCAGTAGCGGCAACCCCGCGTACAAATGTCTCCCAGGATCATGAAGGTGGCCACGCCGTGATTCCAGCACTCCCCCATATTGGGGCAGCGCGCTTCCTGACAGACCGTATTCAGCTTGAGCCCGCCCAACAGGGATTTGAGCCGGTGCACCTCTTCGCCGAATGGTGCTTTGACCTTCAGCCAGGGCGGGTGTCGTCGGCGGGTGGAGGATATCTTGCTGGGGTCGTTGCGCATCGAGTGATCAAGATACCAGATTCCCCCAAAAGCAGCGCGATCTCGGTTCGTCGAAATCCTTTTGGCTCGTCAATGCGGGCTCATCCGCCGCTTCACTGTTGCGGGGCCTGTTGAAGTAAGGCCGGATCGACGCCTTCAGCCCCGCGGAAAGGAAAAAAGCGGGCCGGGAGCCCGCTTGGCAGGGTTGATCGGGTGTTAATCGGATTCTTGCTTCTCTTCGGATTCTTGCTGCTTTTCCCACTCTTCCATCTTCTTGCGCAAGCTCAAGGGGCGCATGTCGGTCCAGACTTCCTCGATATGGTCCAGGCACTCCTGCTTGCTGCCCTTGAAGCCTTCGTCCTTCCAACCCAAGGCGTTTTCCCGGTCGGCGAACCAGATCGAGTATTGCTCTTCGTGGTTGATGACGACCTTGTATTCTCTAGTGTCCTCTTCTTCTTCGTCCCAAGCCATTTCTCCGTCCTCCTTCACATCGCCGGTAACCGGTGTTTGATTCGACCTGTGATGCCTGTGCAACCCCTTGCTTTTCGGCAAGAAATCACCATCTTTTTCAGAGCATAAGGAATATAGGACAACTGACGAATAAATTCAACCCGCGAAAATGCACCCAAAATTTACAACGCATTCCTGCAATGCGCAGAGACGGATGAAGGGGCAGTTGGCAGTTGGCAGTTGGCAGTTGGCAGTTGGCAGTTGGAGAGCATAGTCCAAGGTCCAAGATGGTACTGCCTTGCTGACAACTGACAACCGACAACCGACAACTACTCCCCCGCCTTCTCCAGGATTGCTTCGATCGAGGGGCGGTCGGCGGGTTCTCGGCTGGGGTGGGCGAAGAGCAGGCGGCCGTCGCGGTCGATCAGGAAGTCGCCTCCCATTTGGTGGGGATTGCCTCGGGGCTTGGGGTGGAACTTCCGGCCTCTGAAAATGGCTTTGGCGTAATACCAGATGGTGGCTGGCGACAAATAGGTCCGGGCCACGCTGCTCTTGAGGCCGAAGGCGCGGTAGGATTCCATTTCAGGGTCCATCAGCAGCGGGAAAGGCGCACCCGTTTCCTCCAGGAAAGCACGCGCCCAGTGCTCCTGTGCGAAGCAGATGAGCAGGATCCGGACCCCTCGCTGCTCGAAGTCGGGGGCGAAGCGGCACAACTGCGCCACATGCTCTCTTCAGGGCAGTCAGGCCAGGTGGCGCAGGAAGACCAGCAAGACACGCCCCTTCCGGAGGGTATCGGTTAGGGATATCCACTCGCCCTGCAAGGCCTTCAATCTGAATTCAGGTGCACGGGCCATACTTTCTGGTTCCTTCTCAAAGCCTGGCAAAGAGCCTGTTTTTCTCTTTCAAGATCGGCAGTCTTCCCTATCCCTTATACTCTATACCCAGTCCCCTCGGCCGGAAAGTTTTTCGGCATTGGTGCGGGGACCGAGGTACCCGATGACGATCGACATGGTCCTGCTGTCCGGCATTATCCTGATAGCCACTGCGTTATTTGCGCTCGACCTGTTCCCGCCCGACAAAGTGGGCATCCTGGTGCTGGGAATGCTGATTCTTGCAGGGCTGATCGACCCTCAGCAGGCCATCTCCGGTTTCGGCAACGAGGCCACTGTCACGGTCGCCTGCATGCTGGCGCTCAGCTTCGGAGTGCAGCGTACGGGCGGCTTGAACTATGCAGCCAAGCGCATCGTCGCCATGGCGGGCGCCAGCGAAGTCCGAGTGATGCTCGCCATCATGCTGGCGGTGGGCGGACTGTCGGCTTTCATCAACAACACGGCTGCGGTGGCCCTTTTCCTGCCGTTGACCATCTCAGTGTGCCGTCAGCAGGGGCTGGACGTGAGCAAGGTGCTCATGCCCATGTCCTTCGCCGCCATCTTCGCCGGGACTTGCACCCTGATCGGAACCTCGACCAACCTCCTGGTGGCCTCGATCGTCCGCGACCAGAAGCAGTGGCAAATCGGCATGTTCGAGTTCTCCTCCATGGGCTTGATCTTCTTCGCAGCCGGAATGCTTTACATGACGACTGCAGGCAGCCGACTGATTCCCTCCCGGCGGGCCGGCGAGAGTTTGACTGAGGACTACAGGCTACGCCAGTTCGTGACCAACCTGAAAGTCGAGCAGGGATCTCCCCTGATCGGAAAGCTGTTGTCCGAAGCGCGCTTGGGCGAGGAATACGGCATCGATGTCATCGAGATCCTGAGGGGCAAGGCACACCTGCTGACCACCAGCCGCCAAGCCCGGATCCAGCAGGGCGACGACTTGCTGGTATCGGCCGACCCCCGCTCCCTGATTCGGCTGCAGCGTGAACAGGGCTTGACCCTCAAGGCCTTGCAGGTGGAGGACCGGATCCTTGAAGACGAAAACGTGCTGCTGGTGGAAGCCTGGATCGCCCCCAACTCTTCGCTGGTGGAGTCCACCTTGAAGGAGATCAACTTCCGTCAAGTCTTCAAGTCGACAGCACTGGCCATCCGCAGCCACGGGCGCACCATTCGCGAGAAGATCGGCAACTTCCGCCTGGAGTACGGTGACTCGCTGCTGATCTTGACCAGCACGGACCGGCTGGACTTTTTGCGGCGTTCGCCCGACTTTCTGGTCTTGGAGGAGATGACGGAGACTGTGGCCAGCAAGTCCAAGGTCTACTGGGCGCTGGGAATCTTCGCCGCCGTGGTGGCCTTGGCCGCTTCAGGCCTGACCAGTGTGCTGGAGGCAGCAATCATGGGGCTGGCGGCCATGGTGCTGGCGGGTGTTGTCCGTCTGCACGACCTTTACGCCAACATCTCCTGGCAGACCATCATTATGCTGGGTTGCCTGATTCCCCTTGGAGCGGCCATGACCAACACGGGACTGGCTGCCAAGGTCGCTGAGGAATTGGTGGGCGTGCTTCGGGACTGGGGGCCGACGGCCGTGCTGTCGGGAGTCTACTTGCTGACCACCATCCTGACCTCCATCATGTCCAACAACGCTACGGCAATCCTGATGGTCCCCATCTGCTTCTCGGTGGCGGACCAGCTCGATGTGGATTACAAACCCTTTGTTTTTGCCGTCATGTTCGCCTCTTCAGCCTGCTTCATGACTCCGGTGGGCTACCAGACCAACCTCTTCATCTTTGGTCCGGGCGGCTACAAGTTCTCGGATTTCCTGCGCGCGGGAACGCCTTTGAACCTGATCTTCTGGATCCTGGCTTCGATTTTCATCCCCATCTTATGGCCCTTCTGATCGAGCAGGCGCAGGCTAGGAGTCTGCGCGGTAGAAATGATCGTAGCGAGAAAGTGGGGAATCGAGGCCAGATTTTCTCGGTTTTGAGGCTCATAGTCGCTCTATTCGCCGAAAAATCGAGGGAATATGGGCCGATTCTACCGCTTTCGCAGTAGATCAATTTTCTGCCGCGCAGACTCC
>JANQFM010000090.1 GCA_028277865.1 Acidobacteriota bacterium | reverse complement strand
TTATAAAGGATCGGGACGCGTATCCGGTATTGCCAACCGTGTCTGTTTGCTGGGCATAGGCCCAGACGAAACCTTCCCGGTCTCGCGCAAGACATGCCGCAACGGCAGCGCTGTCCCGACGATGGCAGCGCCCAGTACAGCAACGAGTTGGAGCAGCCCGATCTCCCATCCCGCCTCTAGGGGGCGAAGCTGGAAAAGCGTCGGTGGGCCGCTGGCAACCAGATAGGCAAGCCCCGTTTTGCTCAGCATGTATCCGAGTGCGGCACTCACCAATCCGATCAAGGCGGACTCCAGCATCGGTTGCCGAAAGAGTCTGCCATGCGAAGCGCCCAAGGCCATCCGGATCGTGAACGAATCCCGGTGCGCCGCAAGCTCGCTCGCCAGCAAGGCGGTGAGGCTGGCCAGCGCAGCCAGCATAATGAGGGCGGCAACGCCCTGAAGCAGCCAAAGGGGACGCCTGTGGTGGCCGACAAGGTCTTCGAGCAGCGGGACAGCGTAAAGCACTTCTTCGTGCTGGACTTCAAAAGCGCTTTCCGGCAGCCGACTGCTCAAGGAAGCGAGTTCTTCCTGAGCGGCTGAGAGCCGCGTTCCCTTGCGCAGCCGCGCCAAGGCAACCAAATCGCTTCTCAGCTCGAGATCGACTCCGACTATCCAAACATCCGGTTGCAGCGACCAGGGCAATCGAATCTTCTTCGGAACGACACCGGTGATGACATGCAGCCTGTCGCCCAGTCGGACAGCGCTTCCGATTGCGCCGTTGCCGCCTCCCAGGACTTCCCGCCAGATCCTCTCCGAAACCAGGATGCCCTCGCCGCTCTCAGGGAGAATCAGGCTCCCGGCGGCAGCCGTGCAGCCCAGGAAGCGGAAGAAACCGGGGGAGACCAAGCCTGCACTGACTTGAAGCTCACGCTGCCGAGCATAAAGCGTCTGGATGTCGGGGCCGATTGCCTCCACTTCTTCGATGCTGCTCAGGCCTTCGCGCAACGCATTGAAGTCCCTGCCCGACAGGCGAGACCGAACGCCAGCGCCCAAGTCCCTCCTTTCGATAACGGCCAGCCGATCTGGATCATGGTAGGGAAGAGCTTTGAGGAGAATGGAGTATGTGATCGCGAAAACGATTGTGCAAAGGGCGGTTCCAATCGACAAGAGTAAGATTTTGCTGACGAAGGAAGAAGGGCTTTGTTTCCAGTGGCGCCAGCAGAGCGCTATATCACGCTTAGTAATTGGCATCGTTATCGAGGAATCTGAGATCCAGCCGCCCCACCCGGACGAGCGGACGAGTTGTCCTTTCGACCAAGTAGAATCGATTGGAGGAGTCTTTCCACATCACAGTCAGTGTACTGAGTCGAGGCCCCGCGTAGGCAAAATCATCTGAGGTCAGGGGGCCGAACGCCAACGCCTCTCCGCCGGCACCAAACACTTCGACCATCAATTCGCGAGCATCGCCAGATCCTCGGACCAGGGTAAAGACGATGATCCGTTTTTCGTCTAAAGAAAAGACTCCCCGGCTCTCGCACCCGATCTTTGCAGAATACTCTATCCCATCGATAATCGTCCTGAAATGAGGGCTGTCAGTTGTCCCTGATTTCACAGTTTTCCCGCAGTAATCGGGCGGAGCGAACCGGCTCTTGATTCGCCCTGCCAATCGATACATGCCTCCGATCAAGCGGTAGGTAAGCACTTCGCCGCTAAAAAGGCCAGGTGCGAACAACAGCGCCTTTCCGCCTTCGATCAGCCAGAAGTGACCGGGATGAATCTCAAGAAACTCCTTCATCGCAACCGAATCCCCCGATTGCTCGATTGCACGAGGGCCGAATGAATGGAGGGGGTTTCCTGACTCCCCGTCAAATAGATGCAACAGCGAGTCGATTCCTGGGATACTCTTGAGAACCAGCCAGTCTCCCGAAGGCGTCTGAGCGAGGTTTGGGCCGACGACTGCAAATCGTTCGTCAATGGATGCGCTCGCCACGAAGCGGCCTCGTGGGTCAAAGGTCGCAATCTGGCCTGACACATTGTCAAGAACAACCAGCGAGTCTGTGCCAGTCAGATGGATTGCTGAGACGCCGCGCAAGCGCCTGGGCGCGAAGCCTCTGCCGCCAATATGACCCAGGCTCTCGCCTCTTGGGCCAAAAACCTTGATCGATGCCGAAACCGGATCGGCGATAAAAATGCGGGAATCGCTTCCTGACCGCACCGTCCGCACCTGACCGAACATTGTGTCGGGGCGTTGCTCATCCAGGCCAAGCACCAAGTCCGTCTCGAATCGAATAGCTGTCGGCGCTCTTTCCTGTGCCGGTGTGAAAGCAGTTCCCGCGACCCAGATAAGAGCCAACACGCTCTGTTGCAGTGACATCAACAAACTTCTACAACGGCTGGACCTGCCAGCGAGCGGAGGCAGATTAAAGGAAGAGGCAGCACCCAACCTAGTTCGGATCAATGCCGCCCCCACCGCCGCCAGTACCGGGGCAGGCACCGCCGTCTGCCTTGCACGAAGCTGCCTCCTCCCCTTCAAGCAGCGTAACCTTGCACTTCTTGAAACCTTCGGGCCGTTGTTCAAGGCATTGGATTCCGGCCTGGCTTCCATCCTGCTTGATTGCGGCACCGCAGACCTTGCAGTTGGCGAAAGACGAAGAGGGATTGGGTTCTGCGGCGAGGAACAGGCCGATGGCAGAAATGCAGAACAGAAACGAAGCGAGCAACGCACGGACTTGACTGGTCTTCATCTGGACCTCCTTTATTTCTCAAGGAACGGTTGGCTGCTCAACCGAGAGAGCCTCGCGGATCCGTTCCCGTTTTTCCGTTGGTTCGGTAGGAACGCTCTGAATCGGTATGCTGTAAAACAGTTCCTGATTCTTTGAGACGAAGTAGATCTGCTGCAAGTCGATCAGCCCCTCATCGTCGGCGAATTCTGAGGGGACTCCAGTTGCTGGACCATAAGCAGCGGCGATGGGAGGCTCAAGCAGCGTCAGGAGGCGCGCAGCCTGGGTGGGATCTTCGTGAACAACAAGCAAGACTGGCACGAACCGAGGAGCTTGCAACTCGCGACTCATCTCTCTGAGGATGTGACTGTATTCAGCGGCCTCGCCTATCGCCTCCAAACAGCCCTGCGAGTAGAGGATCACGAAAACCGCGCTCTCAGCCTCGGAGAAGGCCACATCACTTTTAAATGTAAATGTCTTGAGCCAATCAGAGGGAACGGCCACCGGCAATCGCCGAGTCTCCGAAGGGCTGCGGTTGATCGCCATGAGAAGGAATGCTATCCCAATTGTGAGGAACGCCAGCGTAGAAAGTCGAACCAAGAGATTCCCTGAAATTCGCAATATCAATTCTCCTTGAAGGGGCTTATACTTCGAATTCCCTAACCTGTCAAGGATCGGTAGGGCGCTATCCTGGCCCGTTTTCCTCCGTTGCTCCATTCAATCCCCATCCAGAATTGACGGTGCGAGAGGGGCTGGACGCCCCTCTCGATGAACAAAGGAAATCCAGGGTCACAGATTTCAGGTTATAAGAGCCGCAAACTGGATCCTGAAGCTCAGGATCCGAAATCTCTCACTCTCCCCTCTTCCGCCTCTCTCTGCGTCTCTGCGCCTCTGCGTGAAATCCGGCGGTCCCACTGAGTCGAACCGCTGTCACTGCCCACTGCCGGTCGTGATCATCTGGTCGTCGTTTCGCAGAGCGTGGTAGATCTCCAGGCTCTGCAGGACGTGTTTGCGAAACCCGTTGCGGGTCGGAAATGAGACCGCTTGCCGCGGCGTTCTCGATTCCGGCTGCAGGCCCTGGCTTCGCAGGACATGTTCATACCATTGGTCCTGCTCACCATCCAGCGAGCCCAATCTCAGGCTGGAAGCCGCTTTCCAGCGAAGAAGATCGGACGAAAATGTCAGGCCCAGCCTCTCGAAAAGGGGATTTAAAACGGCCTCGGGATGATTTCGCATTTCCGTCGAGTCCAGCAGCACATAGGGGATGCTTGCGAGCTTGCACTGCGAAACCTGGGAAGAGAGTGCTGCCCAACCGCTCTCGAACAGTGGGAAATGAGGATCCTGCCCCCCTTTTCGGAGGTGCCTCATTCGGGAAGCGATGCAGAAGCGAGGGTCGCGCAGCAGAAATATCAAAGGGCGCGTGGCAGCCGAGGCCAGGTTTCGGAAGTGCTTGCCGACCTGAAAAGTCATCTCCTTGACCACCAGGGCATTGCCCCGGACGTCCGCCTCCTCGCCGAAGGGCAGGACGTTCAACGGATTGCGGAGTGCCTTGCCCGCAGTTTCAAGACCGCTGTTGTTGTGATAGACGGCATCGAACGGCTCATGGCAATAGTAGCCGACTTCCGAATGTTCCCAAAACACCCTGGCCAAGGCCGTCGAACAGGATCTGGGAGGAGCGATGATGGTGTAGATCTCGGCATGCTTTTCTCTGAGCCTCTCCAACTTGAGAAGAGTTCGCTTTGATAGGTCTTCCGCAGATAAAATCATATTAGGCACTTCTTCGTTCCGCAGCTATGCGGCTGCACACGCACGACTACGCAGCCGCTCCAGGCCATCGGCACAGTCCGTCGTGACGGGCTGGAATCGATCTCGTTGGGAAAAGGATCGAGTTGCAGTCCACTCGGCTGCCCGGCTTGATTGTCCAATCATTTATCCCACGCGGGAATCAAAGTGTCAAACGGGTTTGCTTGCCAGGCTGCCATGGGGCGCTGGCTCCAGGAAGTCTCCGCAGCCGCTCCAAACAGGGCTGCCGGAGACGGTCGCGTTCCTGGCCAGAAACCGCGAGTGGCAGTGTGGCAGCGGGTTGAAGCGGCTTGCTCCAACCCCTCTGCAGTGTTCTGCTATAGTGATCCGACCATGGTTAAATCGACAGTTTCGCGATGGAAACCTGCCTGGAGTGCGCTCCGCCCACCGTCCGCCTCTTCGGTTCAGAAAAACATGGGAGCCGCCTCCGGACTTGGCATCGTTGCATTTTCGATCTGCCTGGCCTGCACGCCTGCTTCGAATGATCATGGGCTGGATGCCATTACAATCTCCGGGTCAACCTGGTACGGCCATGTCCCGACCCTCTTCGCTTTGGAAACCGGCATTTTTCAGCGCTACGGCTTTGAGGCCGATTACAGGGAAATCATCAAGAGCTCAGACCGTTTGGCGGCCCTTGCCTCGGGGAGAGTGCACTTCGGGTCATTTGGGCAGATCTCCATGCTGACCTCGCTGGCCCATGGCAACCGCTCCTTTTACTGGGTGGGCACTCAGGACATGGCCAAAGGCTTCGAAGGGCTGGTTGCCTCAAGAGGCTACCCCAGCTACCAGCAGCTCAAGGGCCAAAAAGTCGGGATCCCCTTCGCGACCTCAGCCGGGCTGACCGCGCGGCTTCTGTTGAAGGCCCATGGCTTGGGGGAAGGTTCGGTCGAATTCGTCAACCTGGACCCGGCAAGCATCCCTTCGGCGCTTGCCTCAGAAGGGATTGCCGCCGCAGCCGTATGGGAGCCTTACTTCAGCCAGCTTCAAAATGTCGAAGGCGCGACACTGCTTGGTGTCGACACCGAAACGATCGTCCATGAAAGGTTTGGAACCATGACCGGGTTGGACGTTCTCTTGATGAACAAGCGCTGGCTGGACGAAGACCGGGACCGGGCGCAGCGGTTCATGCTCGCCTACTGGGAGGCTGTTGAAACCGTCCGGAAGAATCCTCAAAAGGCTGTGGATGCGGTTTGGCAGCATTTCGCCCTGGATCAAAACCTCTTGGAGGCGCACCTGAAACGGTTCACCTGGCTGACTCTCGATGAGCAGCAAAGCGCCATGACGCAAAGCCGCCTGTTGGGCCACACGGACTTCATCCTGGGTTTTCTGCAGGAGATCGGCTTTATCGATCAGATCCCCGATTACCGCTCAGCAATCCGGCAGGATTTCCTGGCCCTGGAGAAGGAATGAGGCAACGAATTGAACGGACCTGGAATACCCTCCTGGTCAGCGCCCTTTCCCTCACAGGCTTTCTGATGTTCTGGCAGATGGCTGTGATCGTCGGCGATGTCGATCCTTACACCTTGCCGTCGCCCGCCCAGGTCTTTCGTCTGGCCTGGCAGAAGGGATTCCTGCTGCAGGACGTGCTTCTTTCCTCAAGCCGCGTCTTGGCGGGGTTCTTTATGGCAGTCCTGATCGCCACGCCTTTGGGCCTGATCATGGGAATCAGCCCGCGCCTGCGGACGCTCGTCAATCCTGTGCTCTCCTTGATCCGCCCCCTCCCCGCCATGTCGTGGATCCCCGTTTCGATCATCTGGTTCGGCCTGGGAGAGGAGCAGAAATACTACATAGTCTTCATGGGATCGCTGGCGCCGATTCTCGTCTACACGACTGAAGCCACTCGCGATGTCGATCCGATCCTGCTTCGGGCAGCCCGCAACTTGGGAGCGTCCCGCTGGCAGGAGGTTGTTTACGTCCTGCTGCCGGCCGCCTTGCCGAACTTGCTGGCCGGCCTCAAAGTCGTGTTGGCGATTGCCTGGACCTGCGTCATTTCGGCAGAGATGATCGGGACAAACTCGGGGCTCGGCTTTGCCATCCTGCACGGAAAAGACATTGGGGGGACGGACTTGGTCTTTTTGGGGATGCTTTGCATTTCAATGACTGTCCTGGTGCTGGACGTCCTGTTTCGCGGATTGAGGTGGCTGCTGCTCCCCCACCGGAGGAAAGCGCATTGAGCGAGCCGATTCTCCGCCTGGAAAACGTGACACAGACCTTCCAGTCCCCGACCGGGAGCGTAACCGCTCTGTCAGGCCTTTCCTTGCAAGTCCGCAAAGGAGAGATCGTCTCCTTGCTGGGGGCTTCGGGGTGCGGCAAGAGCACGGTCCTCAACCTGGCAGCGGGATTCATGGAGCCAACCAGCGGACAGGTTCTTTTTCACGGCCGGCCCATTGACGGGGTCGAGCCGCGCTGCGGGATGGTGTTTCAGAGCTACGCTCTGTTTCCTTGGAAGACGGTTCGCCAAAACATCGAATTCGGCCCGGCTCTAGGCGGTGTCAACAAAGGCCGACGGCGCAGCAGGGCCCAGCGGTTCATCGAGCTGGTCGGCTTGGCGGGCTTCGAGGATGCCTATCCGGAACAGCTGTCTGGGGGAATGAAGCAGCGCGTGGCGCTGGCCCGGACCTTGGCCAACGAGGCCGAAGTCCTGCTTTGCGACGAGCCTTTTGCGGCCCTGGACGCCCTGACCCGGCAACAGATGCAGGACGAGTTGCTGCGAATCGTTCAAGTTTCGGGGCAAACAGTCCTTTTCGTGACCCACTCTATCGACGAGGCCCTGATCCTGAGCGACCGCGTTGCAGTGATGTCGGCACGGCCCGGAAGGATTCGGATGAACATCGACAACAAGCTGCACCGGCCCCGCCGAGTGGATGTGCAGCTCTCCGAAGGCTACCTGCAGCTAAAGAAAAAAGTCTGGTCGGCGGTTGAGGACGAAGTGAGGCGGTCCTGACTGACGGGCTAAGGCCATAAACAGAGCACTGCAGCTGTAATCTGACCTGGCCTGATCGGGACGTTTAGCTCGGACCAGAAGTCCCGCTGGGCATCCTGGCGCCCAGCCAGAAAATCCACGAACTCAGCTTGTAGCA
>JANQFM010000050.1 GCA_028277865.1 Acidobacteriota bacterium | reverse complement strand
TTGGGGCACGAGATTGTGGGCCGGGTCGAGGCTCTGGGCAAGGATGCCCGAGGCCTAAAAGTGGGCCAGAGGGTGGGCGTGCCCTGGCTGGGCTGGTGTTGCGGAGAATGCCGATTCTGCCAAGACGGATGCGAGAATCTCTGCGGGCAGGCCCGTTTTACCGGCTACCACATCGACGGCGGATATGCTCAATACACCGCAGCCGACGCCCGTTTTTGCTTGCCGATCCCCGAGGGCAGCACCGACCGGCAGGCAGCGCCTCTGCTTTGCGCAGGCCTGATCGGCTACCGATGCCTGCGCATGGCGGGCGATGTCCACCGGCTGGGGCTTTACGGATTCGGTGCGGCCGCTCACATCCTGGCCCAAGTGGCGGCCTATCAGGGGCGGAAAATCTATGCCTTCACCCGCCCCGGCGACGTTCAGGCCCAACAATTCGCTTCCGGGCTGGGCGCCGAATGGGCTGGAGGTTCGGACCAGTGCCCGCCTCAGGAGCTGGATGCCGCCATCATCTTTGCCCCTGTCGGAGAACTGGTTCCGACCGCCCTCAAGGCGGTGCGCCGCGGCGGAAGGGTGGTGTGCGGCGGGATCCACATGAGCGACATCCCCCGCTTTGCCTATGAGTTGCTGTGGGGAGAGCGGACCCTCTGCTCGGTGGCCAACCTGACCCGCAAGGACGGACTCGATTTCATGAAGATCGCCCCTCAAGCCGGGATCAAGACTGAAACGATCCCCTACCCTCTGCATCAGGCCAACCAGGCCTTGCAAGACCTGCGGCAAGGCCGCCTGCAGGGAGCAGCAGTACTGGAATTGACGAAAGAGGAGTAGGGGGTCAGGAAGAAGAGATGCAGAGAGAAGCCGGAAAGAGTTATTGGGATTCCGCCCTTGGATCCGGAGTGCCTTCATCAGCCCGGATCCTTTTCCGCCTGCCTTCCGACTCCTGTTTTCCGATTCCTTTCCCTGACTGCCAACCGACGGCTGACAACTGACAACTGCCCCATGACTTTGCAGCAACGATTCCGATTCAGCTTCGCCCAGCCCCAAGTGATCCACCTCTTGGTATTGCTGGCTGGAGGCCTGGCGGCCATTTACTTTTTCGGCAGGGTCTTGGCGCCTGTCTTTGCCAGTATCGTGATCGCTTACTTGCTGGACAGCCTGGTGGGGCATTTGGAGCGTTCGGGACTGCCTCGGCTGGCTGCCGTGCTGCTGGTCGTGGCCGCATTCCTGACCGTCCTGGTCCTGCTGCAAGTGACGCTGATTCCCTTGTTGCTGGATCAGATCGAGGAATTTTCCCAAGAGATTCCAGCCCTGATCTCCCGCTTTCAGGAATGGCTCTCCCGACTGCCTGCCGACTATCCCCAGTTGATCTCCGAAGAGGAAGTACAGGAACTGATCAGCAATGCGCGTTCCAAATTGGTGCCGGAGGTCGTCCCGCTGGGCCAGTGGATGATCTCTTTTTCGTTCAACTCCATGGCTCAGCTGTTGGTCAACCTGTTCTTGATCCCCTTCCTGGTTTTTTTCTTTTTGAAGGACAAAGAGACGATTCTGAGTGCCCTGTCCCGTTTCTTCCCTGCCGAACGCGGAATGCTGCACAATGTCTGGCAGGATGTGAATCAGCAAATCGGCAACTACCTGCGCGGCAAATTCATCGAGGTTTTGGTCGTCTGGTCTGTCAGCGGACTGACCTTCGCCTTGCTGGGGCTGCGGGTTCCGGTCTTGATGGGGGCGCTGGTGGGAATTTCGGTGCTGGTCCCCTACCTAGGAGTCCTGGCCATGACCATCCCGGTGGCGGTGGTGGCCTATGTGCAATGGGGCATGGGCTCCAGCTTTCTATTCGTCATGCTTGCCTATGTTGTCATTCAGCTCATAGACGGCAATATCCTATCTCCTTTGTTGCTCTCCGAAGTAGTCCAGCTACACCCCATTGTCATTGTCATTTCCATCTTGGCTTTCGGATCCATCTGGGGCTTTTGGGGAGTCGTGTTCGCTGTGCCCTTGGCGACACTGGTCCGGGCTGTTGTCCGTAGCTGGCCAGTGCCGGAGGGCGAACCGGCGAAGGCAGGCAGCTGACGCCGGCAGCTCCCGGAGTTCGCCTATTCTTGGCAAAAACATGAACGAGACAATCACCTTGGAAAAAAACAAGGACCGCGTACAAACAGCCCTTGCTTCGCATTCACTAGAAAACAAGCATCTCAATGTTTAGGGTAAAAATGTCTGAAGTCTTGTGGTAGGGTTACTTCAACTCAACCTTCAAACCCATTATCTTCAGGCATGAAAAACATCACGCCTTGCCCTTCTTCGAGTTTCATAATGTCGTCGATGAAGATCTTGCTTTCGTCCGGAAGCCAATAGGCGTCAATCCACTCCCATTGATCATCCCAATTCTTGCGCCAACAAATCGGTTGGATTTCCGTTTCGCCGATCCGAGAATCGGCATCCTCGTCATACCGGATTCCTTCGGGATCGGAGACCAGAATTTGCCCGCGACCCATTCTATTATCAAATACTTTTGCGGATCTTCGAACTTTAAAGCCAAGCATTTTCGAAATTCCTTCTTCGCTAATCGAGAGAGTGAGTTTTTGTCATCAACTGGCAGCCTTGTATCAACCCAACAGTGAAAACGAAACAGCCTGACCGCCTTATGAGGGCCCTGGCACGGAATCTTAATGGCTCGCAACCCCTCGCTACGAGCAGAATCGAGGGAAGTGCTGCCGCTACCCTGAACCATTGTACGATAAAAGATGAGTCTGACGAAATAGAAGATGCGGTTTAGCCCCGCATTAGCCAGGATTAGCCCCAATACCGTTTACTTAAGCACTGGCGCTGCTAGCGTGAGGCCACATGCCATGCCAGCGCTGCCCACTTGCCCGGATTCCTCATGAATTGCCGTAGCGAGGGGGCCGCAAGCGCCGTCCCGGCAAGGCGTCGTGACCGAGGCCCGCGCAGGCTGCTAGGCCGCTAGGGTTTCGATATTCTTCACATTTGAGTCAGATTTCGGCCTTGGCGTTCGAAGTTCCAGAGAAGGCTGTAGTCCAGAAGCAGAGAACAGAGTCTGGATTACTCCCGATTCTGAATCTACAGCCTACAGCCTTCCGGTCTGAGACACTTCCAGGGAGCGCCGCATGGCCCGGGTCCGGTTGCGGCCATAAGCGAGCGGCTGAAGCGGTGCAGGCGAAGACAGCCCAGCCCCCTGGTTCATCCGGCCAACCCAGCCCGGTGCAGAGTCTTGGCCAGTGCCTTTTTTCCCCGCTGCAGCAGCCGTGCCCGATCCATGCCGGTCAGCCGGCCCTCCTGGACCAGGCGGCGTCCCCGAACCCAAACATCGCGGACAAGGCAGCGGCTGCCAGCGGTAACGATTTCACTGAGAGGGTCGCTTCCCAGCCCCAGACGAAAGTCGTCTCGACTGATCCGAACCAGGTCGGCCTCCTTGCCCGGCTCCAGGCTGCCGATTCGGTCTTGCCAGCACAAGGCCTGGGCACCGTTGCGGGTCGCCATGTCGAGTACGGCCTGCGGGCTGACTTTTCCTGGGCCGTGTTTGGGATTTTGCAGCAAGTGGGCCAGGCGCATTTCAACCAGGCCGTCCAGATGGTTGTTGCAGGCGGCCCCGTCGGCACCGATGCCGACATTGACGCCGGCGTTGAATAGGGCCGGCAGATCGGCCACTCCGCTGCCCAGTTTGAGGTTGGCCGAGGGGCAGTGGCAGATGCTGGTGCGGCTTTGGGCCAATACGCGGCGTTCCGCATCGTCGAGATGGACGCCATGGGCGAAAACGCTGCGTTGGCTGCACATCCCGAGACGATCCAGCACCTGGACGTTGCGACCGCCCATCTGTTGCCGGACCATATCCAATTCCAGGGGATGTTCGCTGGAGTGAGTGTGGATCAGGTATCCGTGCTGCCGCGAAAGTCGGCCCACTTCGCGCTGCAGGTCGGTACTGCAGGCCAGCACGAAGCGAGGGGCAAAGGCGTAGCGGATGCGTCCATGGGCTGCGCCATCCCATCGTCGGGCCAACCGCATCGATTCGTCCAGCGATTCCCTGGTGGTCTCCAGCAGGCCTGATGGAACCCCGTTGTTGCCCACATCCATCATGGCCTTTCCCAAGGCTGCCCGAATCCCGCTTGCCTCCACCACTTCCCCGATGACGTCTTGATGATGAACAGTTCCCATGTCAAGCAGGCAAGTCGTTCCGCTCAACAGCAACTCGGCGACGCCCAACTCGGCGCTGACGCGCAAAGTTTCCTCGTCCAGAGCCGCTTCCAAGGGCCAAATCCGTTCCTGCAGCCAGTGCATCAGAGGAAGCCCTTCCGCCTGGTGACGGAAAAGCGTCTGGCAAAGATGGATGTGAGACTGGATCAGGCCGGGGATCAAATAGTCGCCCTGAAAGTCATAAACCGGGCCGTCGACGGGAGAGATTTCCTTCCCGACTTCAGCAATTCTGCCCTCAATGACAGAAAGCGAACCTCTGACAATAAGCCGCTGATCGTTTTGAGTCACAATAAACGCATTGTCGATGAGGAACGTTTTCATGATTTGAGCGCTTCATTCTAATTCATTCCGCTGGGAACGGGTCCGTGTCTTGAATTTTGATTCTGCTGACCGGTGGCATGGCCCAGCTCCCAGGCCCTTGCCGATAAGGCCTTTTCAGCAGAATCGAATTTCGAATTTTTCAGGATTGTTTGCAGGCTGCTGGGGATCCCCCAGACTTAAGAATTCAAGACACGGCTTCTGCGGCTACTTCGCCTTGCCCGCCTCGGCTTCGGATTTGTAGGAAGCCAAGCGCTGCGACGCCTGCCCTGCCAGGCGGGATTGGGTTTCCTGCAGGCGGGCAACGGCTTTGCCCTGCCATTGAACGGCCGACTCCAGGTCGCCCCGCTCGTAATGCACGCGCGCCAGAGCAGCCAGCATTGCGCCGTCCTTTTCTTGGCTGATTTCGACAGCACGCCTCGCCGTCCTGAGGGCAAAGCCAAAGTCGCGCCGTCGGATTCCCTCAGTCGTGACCACGGCTTGGGTCAGGCGGTGCAACTCGTCTGCATTCTCCCAGAACTCTTTCACCAGCCCACTGCCGTAGGAGTAGGCCTCGACGGGATCGCTCAGATCTCTGAGCAGGGTGACAAAGCGCAGATGCTTGCGGTGGATCTCGGGGTCTTGGCGAGGATCCATGGAGCCGTCGGGCAAAATCGTGTTCAGCAAAAGGTAAAGCTCGACCGGGATCTCCTCGGCCACACGCAAATTGAGCGATCGGGGCGGTGTCCAGCCGAAGCTCTTCAGGCTGATGGAGAAGTTGGCCGTCAAGATCAGGGAATCCCCGGCACCAGGGCTGCGGGTGACGAAGGTGGTGTAAGGCCGAAAGGTCAGTCGGGCTGGAAAGTTCAGTGGATGTTCCTTGCCCTGGAAAAAGGCCTTGCCCTGAACTTGCAGGGCATATTCAGTCAAAGTCTCGTTCTTCTCCAACTGCTCTACATCCTCAACATCCATGATCAGGAAGACCAGTTCGGGAAAAGCTTGGGTGTTGAGGAATGCCGCGTCTTGCAGAGTCGAGTCCAGGTTGCCCAGTCCGCTGCGAAGCGAGGAAGCCGGAATCCGAAAGGCGCCCGCCAAAACGGGCTTTTCCGATTCCTCCAAGTCGAAGGGCGCCAAGATGTAGCCGATGACGCGGTTGGAGGTGAGCACAGTCTTTTGAAATGGCGCCTCCGACCGGAAAGCCAGTTGAGTGTCCTCTCCGGGCCAGACATGATAGGCCATCCCCTGGTTGAGTTGAGAATCGGGAACGACAAGCATTTGCCCTGCAAAAGAGCGCTCGGGAACCTGGGCCTGGCCAAGCAGGCCTGCTGCCAGACTGCAGCCGAAAAGCAGGACGGTAAATCGAATCGAGCGAGTTGCAAACATGACGGCGGCCCCCTTTCGGTCTACAGGCCCAGTTCCAGTGACTGGATGGTTTCCCGGTTGCGCAGGTAGAGGGTTGTCCCGGCCAGAGTGGGGGGAGTCCAGGTGACCCGCCCAATCACGTTGGCTCGAGCGTGTACCGTCAAGCCTTCGGGAGTTGCGGTGGCGATGGCAAGGTCGCCCTCTTCGTCAAGGAGGATCACCTTGTCGTTTGCCAGCAGGAAATGAGTGCGTCCGAATCCGCGCTTGCGCCAGGCGATCTCGCCCGTCTTGACATTGAGCCCGATCAAAAAGGCCGGGCCGAAATCGCCGCTTGAACCGTAGACGTAGTCTCCGATGCGAACGAAGGATGCGTACATGACGCGCATTTTGCGGTGATACCACAATTGCTCAGCCTGGATTCCCTCCTCCGTGAGTCTGAGCTGGATGGCACGGCTGCCGCCGCTGTAGGCATTGGACCCGAAAAGCAGAAGGTCGTCGCCCAGGTGCTGGGTGGACATCATGGGACCGGAATTCTTGCCCACATCCAGCTTCCATTTCAGCTCGCCGGTTGCCGGGTCCAGCCCGGCCCGATGCTGGCCCATGGAGATGATCAGGACATCCTCATCCCCGATGCGGGCCAGGATGGG
>JANQFM010000038.1 GCA_028277865.1 Acidobacteriota bacterium | reverse complement strand
AAAATCTGCACCCGATCGAACGATTGGCCGTCACCCAGGCCCAGAAGGAACTCTGGTTTGCCTCCCAGCTGGGCGAGGACGCCCTGCGCGCCTACAACGAGGGAGTGAAGCTGGGCCTGCGCGGCCCTTTGCAGATCCCGGCCCTCGGCCTAGCCCTGAAGCTCACTTTGGACCGGCATCAGATGTTGAGGGCCGGCTTTGCAGCCGACGGAGAGGAACTGCACATCGTCCCCCGGCTTCGGGCACACCTCCCGATGATCGACCTTTCCGCCTTGCCTGAGGCGCAGCGGCCCGCCCAAGCCGAAGCGCTGCTGCAGCAAGAGGCCAACCGCCTCTTCGACCTTCGCAAGCCGCCTTTGATCCGCTTCTTGCTCATTCGCCTGCACCGAGCCGACCACCGGCTGGCATTGACTTTTCACCATAGCGTGGTCGACGGCTTTTCCAGCGGCATCTTAATGGAGGAAATCTCGATCCTTTACAAGGCCGCCTGCCGGGGCGAGCAGGTGCGCTTCCCCCAAGCAGCCTCCTTCAGCCACTTCGCCCGCTGGCAAAGCAGCCAGCAACAAGGGCAGGAGCTGCAAGAGGCTGAAGCCTTCTGGCTGGCCCAGTTCAGCGATGGAGTCCCCTTGCTCGACCTGCCCACCGACCGTCCCCGCCCGGCGGTGCGGACTTTCCGAGGCGCCCGCCATCAGATGCATCTGGACGCATCGCTGGGCCAAGCCTTGAGGCAGTCCGCCGCCCGTCAGCGCAGCACCCTGGTGGCTGCTTTGCTGGCCGCGATCAACGTCTGGCTGCACCGCCTCTCGGGTCAGGACGATATCGCCGTGGGGGCGGTGGCTGCGGGGCAGGCGCTGATGGGGGATGCCAGCCTGGTGGGCCACTGCGTCAACCTGATGCCGCTGCGAAGCCGGCTGCAGGAGGGCCAGTCCTTCCAGGAGTATCTGGCCGGCTTCAAGGGCAATCTGCTCGACGCCTATGAGCACCAAAACTATCCCTTCAATCTCTTGGTGCAAAGACTGGAGCTGGAAGCGGACCCCAGCAGGCCCCCTCTTGTCACGGCAGCTGTCAACGTCGAACAGGCGGGCGCTGGCCAATTGGCCTTTGAAGGCTTGCAGACAGGACTGGCGGGGAATCCCAGCAGCTCGGCCCGATTCGAAATCGTGCTCGACCTGAGCGTCGTCGATGACGCAATCGAGATCCACTGCGACTACAACACCGACTTGTTCGACGCCACCACGGCTTGGCGCTGGCTGGGGCATCTGAGGACGCTTGTCGACAGCCTGTCCCGGCGCATGGATCAAGATCTTGGCCGACTGCCTTTGCTCACGCCGGGGCAGCGCCTGCAGGTGTTCCAGGAATGGAATGACACGCAGAGGGTTTTTCCGCAGGACGTTTGCCTTCACGAGCTGTGCGGGGAGCAGGCAGGGCGCACCCCCGACCGGGTGGCGGCGTCCTTTGAGGATCAGCAGCTGAGCTTCGCCGAGTTGGAGAGCCGGGCCGAACGCCTGGCGGGCCGTATGGCGCAGATGGGCCTGGGGCCGGACCAGGCGGCGGGGCTGTGCCTGGAGCGCTCCCTGGAGATGGTGACGGCACTGCTGGCGTCCCTGAAGGCCGGCGGCGCCTACCTGCCTCTGCAGCCCGACCTGCCGGCCAGCCGCCTGGCCTGGATGGTGCAGGACTCGGGCGCTCCCCTGGTGGCGGTGCAGAACGGCTCGGCCCGCTGGCTGCCGGAGGGCACGGCACGCCTGCTGGACCTGTCGCAGCCGAGCGAGGAGGTGTCGGCGGCAGGCCTTCGGCCCTGCGCCCAAAACCTGGCCTATTTGATATACACCTCGGGCTCGACGGGCCGCCCCAAGGGGGTGGGCGTTGCCCACGGGGCCATCTGCAACCACATGCAGTGGATGCGACGGCGCCTTCCGCTGGGCGGCGCCGACCGGGTGCTACAGAAGACCCCATTCGGCTTCGACGCCTCGGTGTGGGAGTTCTTCCTGCCCCTGATCCAGGGCGCTCAGGTGGCGCTGGCGCACCCGGCAGGCCACCGCGACAGCCGCTACCTGGTGCGTGCTCTGCGCCAGCGTCAGGTCACGGTGCTGCAGGCGGTGCCTAGCCTGCTGCGCATGCTGCTGGAGGAGCGGGGATTGGAGGGCTGCGCCAGCCTATCGACTCTCTGCAGCGGGGGGGAGGCGCTGGACGAAGTGCTGGCCCGCCGCCTGCGCGACCGCCTGCCGGAAGCGAGGCTTTACAACCTCTACGGCCCCACCGAAGCGGCCATCGAGGTCGCGGTCGAGGAGTGCCGGCAAGAGGGCGGGGGGCGCAGCGTACCCATCGGGCGCCCCATCTTCAACGCACGGATTTACCTGTTGGACCGCCGCCTTCAGACAGTGCCGACAGGCGTGCTGGGCGAGCTGTGCATCGCCGGGCAGTGCCTGGCGCGCGGCTATTTAGGCAATGCCGCCGGGACGGCTGAAAAGTTCGTCCCCGACCCCTTCAGCCGACGCCCAGGGGAGCGTCTTTACCGCAGCGGCGACCTGGCGCGCCATTTGGCTGACGGCCGTTTGGAGTTCCGTCGGCGCATCGACCGACAGGTCAAGATGAGGGGCTACCGGGTGGAGTTGGGGGAGATTGAGAGCCTGCTGGCCGAACGCCCCTCGGTGCGCGAAGCCGCCGTGAAGGCCGTCGCGGACGCCTCGGGTGCCCCGCGTCTGACCGCCTATGTGGCATTGCGCAGCCGGCCAGGCACCGACACAGATCGCCTGGCGGAGGCCTCTTCGCGCCTGATCCGCTCGCTGCGCAAATCCCTGGCCCGACAGCTTCCAGAGTACATGGTCCCCTCGGTCATCGTCCCCTTGCAGGAGATGCCCCGCACCCCCAGCGGAAAGATCGACCGCCAGGCCTTGCCTGCGCCTGCGGACGAGGCTCAGCGAGAGGCCTTTCAGGCGCCCCGCAACCCCGTCGAAGAGAAGCTGGCCGGGATCTGGGGACAGGTGCTGGGATTGGAGCGCGTCGGCATCCGGGACAACTTCTTTCGCATGGGCGGGCATTCGCTGATGGCTACGCGGGTCATCGCTCGCGTCCGGGACGCTTTTGCAGCGGACCTTTCCATGAGGGCCCTCTTCGAGGCGCCCACGGTGGCCGAGTTCGCCCGGCGCATCCAGACAGCCGCATCCCGCCGTGCCCCCGCCATCCGACCGGCGCAAGAGCGCGATAGGCTGCCCCTCTCCTTTGCCCAGCAGCGGCTTTGGTTCCTGGACCGCCTGACGCCCGGCAGCTCCTTTTACAACATCGCTTCGGCCTGGGCCTTGCAGGAGCCGGCGGACGAATCAGCCTTGCAGAGCAGCCTGGATGAGATCGTGCGGCGCCATGAGGTCTTGCGCACCCGCTTCCCCTCGCGTCACGGAGAGCCGCTTCAGGCAGTCGACTTGCCGCAGCAGTTGCCCATGCCGGTCATCGACCTGAGCAGCCTGCCCGACGATCCTAGGAGAGCTCAGGTCTCCCGACTGGGGCGGCGCATCGCACAGCGGCCCTTCGATTTGGCCCGAGGCCCCTTGATCCGCACGGCCCTTCTGCGCCTGGACCCTCAGCAAAGCGGCTTGCTGGTCAGCATGCATCACATCGTCTCGGACGGCTGGTCGTCTGGGCTTTTCCTGCAGGAGCTTACCGCGCTTTACAACGCCTTTTGCGCCGGTCGTCCCTCGCCCCTGCCCGAGTTGCCCATCCAGTACGCCGATTACGCCGTGTGGCAAAGGCAGTGGCTGCGGGGCCGGCAACTCGCTCAACAGCTATCCTTCTGGGAGCGCCGTCTGAAAGGGGTCGAAAGGCTGGAGCTGCCCACCGACCGTCCTCGACCGGCGGTGCGCCTGCTGCGAGGCGGCATGGTTGCCTTCCACTGCCCGAGCGGCCTGCGCGACCGATTGAAGGCTCTGGGCCAACACCACAGCGCCACCCTTTTCATGACCTTGCTGGCTGCTTTTCAGGCGCTGCTGCACCGCTACTCGGGGCAGGACGACATCGTAGTGGGGACGCCCATTGCCAACCGGGGTCAGGCCGAAACGGAACGCCTCATCGGACTCTTTCTCAACACCCTGGCCCTGCGGGCCGACCTCTCGGGAGATCCCCATTTCGAGCAACTCCTGGATCAGGTCAGCCAAACGGCTTTGCAAGCCTACTCGCACCAGGAGCTTCCCTTTGAAAAGCTGGTCGAGCACCTGCAGCCCGAACGCGACCTGAGCCAGAACCCCGTCTTCCAGGTCACCTTCAGCCTGCAAAACGTGCCGGCTCCGGTGCTGCAAAGGGACGGGCTGCGGGTCGGCGCTCTGGAAGTCGGTGCCCACAGCACCCGATTCGACCTGGAAGTTCACATCTGGGACAGCGCCGCTGGGCTGCAGGGCGGCTTGGCCTTCGACCAGGAGCTGTTCGACCAGTCCACCATCCAACGACTGGCCCGGCACTACGAGAGGATTCTGGAGCAGGCCGTCGAGGATCCGTCCCGGCGGGTTTCGCAGCTGGAGTTGATGAGCCGGGCCGAACGCAGCCAACTGGTCCAGCAATGGAACGATACGCATAGGGACTTCCCGCAGGACATCTGCCTACACGAGCTGTGCGAGGAGCAGGCGGCCCGCACTCCCCAACGGGTGGCGGCGACCTTCGAGGATCAGCAGCTGAGCTTCGCCGAGCTGGAGCGCCGGGCTGTCCGCTTGGCGGGGCGCATGGCGCAGATGGGCCTGGGGCCGGACCAGGCGGCAGGGCTGTGCCTGGAGCGCTGCCTGGAGATGGTGACGGCGCTGCTGGCGTCGCTGAAGGCAGGCGGCGCCTACCTGCCCCTGCAGCCCGACCTGCCCCCCAGCCGCCTGGCCTGGATGGTGCAGGACTCGGGAGCACCCCTGGTGGCGGTGCAGGGAGGTTCGGCACGCTGGCTGCCGCAGGGCGCGGCCCGCTTGCTGGACCTGTCGCAGGCGGGCGAAGAGGCGCCGATTGCGGGCTTGCGGCCCGGCACCCACAACCTGGCCTATTTGATTTACACGTCGGGCTCGACGGGTCGCCCCAAGGGGGTGGGCGTCACCCACGGGGCCATCTGCAACCACATGCTGTGGATGCGTCGGTGCCTTCCGCTGCACGGCGCCGACCGGGTGTTTCAGAAGACGCCCTTCGGCTTCGACGCCTCGGTGTGGGAGTTCTTCTCGCCTTTGATCCAGGGCGCCCAGTTGGCTCTGGCTCGCCCCGATGGCCATCGCGACGGCAGCTACCTGGTCAATGCGCTGCGCGAGGGCCAGGTAACCGTGCTGCAGGCGGTGCCGAGCCTGCTGCGCATGCTGCTGGAGGAGCGGGGCCTGGAGGGCTGCGCCAGCCTGGCGGCGCTTTGCAGCGGGGGCGAGGCGCTGGACGAGGGGCTGGCGCGCCGCTTGCGGAGCCGCCTGCCGGAGGCGCGGCTTTACAACTTCTACGGCCCTACCGAGGCGGCCATCGAGGTCGCGGTCGAGCAGTTCCGCCAAGAGCGTGCGGGTGGCAGCGTCCCCATCGGTCGCCCCATCTTCAACGCACGAATCTACCTGCTGGACCGCCGCTTGCACCCGGTGCCGACTGGCGTGCTGGGCGAGCTGTGCATCGCTGGACGGTGCTTGGCGCGGGGCTATTTAGGCAACCCTGCCGGCACGGCCGAGAAGTTCGTCCCCGACCCCTTCAGCAGCCGCCCTGGGGAGCGGCTTTACCGCAGCGGCGACCTGGCGCGCCATCTGGCTGACGGGCGAATGGAGTTCCGTCGGCGCATCGACCGTCAGGTCAAGGTGCGGGGCTACCGGGTGGAGCTGGGGGAGATCGAGAGCTTGCTGGCCGAACTTCCCTCGGTGAGCGAAGCCGCCCTGGCGGCTGCAGAGGACGCTTCGGGCACCTGGCGCCTGACGGCCTACCTGGTGCTGCGCAGCCGATCCGGCGCTCGGAAGCCGCTTGCCGGAGAGGGCCGCTCGGGCCGGACCGCAGTCTCTTCGCACAAGCTGCGCTCGCTGCGCGATTCCCTGGCCCGACGGCTTCCCGAGTACATGGTCCCGACGGACTTTGTCCCTCTGCAGGAGCTGCCCCGCACGCCCAGCGGAAAGATCGACCGAAAGGCTCTTTCGGCGCTCGGGTTCCGTTCCGACCAGCAGCGGGGCGAGTACAAGGCACCGAGCAACGCTCTTGAAAACCGCCTGGTCGGCATCTGGAAGGAAGTCTTGCAGGTGGACCGGATCGGGATTCTGGACAACTTCTTCGACCTGGGAGGGCATTCGCTGATGGCCACTCGGGTCATATCCAAGCTCCAGCAAGCCTTTGAGGTGGACCTTCCGGTACGCATCCTTTTCGAAGCCCCCACTGTAGCCGCCCTGGCCAGGCGAATCGCCCAGGCTGCCCCTCAAGCTCCGCCGCCCCCCATCCGTCCGGCAGGCCGCCGTCGGCCCCTGCCCCTCTCCTTTGCTCAGCAAAGGCTCTGGTTCCTGGACCGCCTGATGCCCGGAAACCCCTTTTACAGCGTCCCCAGCGCCTGGGTGCTGGACGGCCCCCTGGACGTGGCTGCCCTGCGGCACAGCCTGTCGCAGATCGTCCGCCGCCACGAGTCATTGCGCACTCGCTTTCCCTCCAGCCAGGGCCAGCCGCAGCAGCTGGTTTGCCGACCGGATGAGATCCCCTTGCCGACGGTCGACCTGCAAAGCCTGGATGCGCTCTTGCGTGAAAGCCAAACCCACCGGCTGGCCCGCCAAGAAGCGCTGCGGCCTTTCGATCTCTCTCAGGGGCCTCTGTTCCGAGTTTGCCTGCTGCGACTGCACCAGGACTCTTCAGCCCTGCTGGTCAGCATGCACCACATCGTTTCGGACGCCTGGTCGATGGGGATATTCCTGCAGGAGTTGGCGACCTTTTACCGACGGAGGAGGCTGCCGGAACTGAAGGTGCAATACGGGGATTTTGCGGTCTGGCAGAGGGAGTGGCTGCAGGGGGAAGCCCTTCAGCGGCAACTCTCCTATTGGGAAAAGAAGCTGGCGGTCCCTGCGGCCCTGCGGCTGCCCACCGACCGAGCGCGGCCGGCCAGCCGCAGCCACCGGGGAGCGTCGATTTCGTTTCAGATGCGTTCCGGGCTGTCCAAGCAGCTGATCGCCTTGGGCCGCAGCCGGGGAGCGACGCTGTACATGACCCTCTTGGCCGCCTTTCAAGCCTTGCTGCACCGCTACACGGGCCAGGACGACATCGTGGTGGGCTCGCCCATCGCCAACCGCAATCATCCGGAGGTCGAAGGCTTGATCGGCTTTTTCATCAACACCTTGGCCATGCGAGGCGACCTCTCCGGCAACCCCTCCTTCAGCGAGCTGCTCAAGCGGACCCAGCAGACGGCCCTGGAGGCCTATGCCCACCAGGACGTGCCCTTCGAAAAGCTGGTGGACCACCTGGGCGTTGAGCGCGATCTGAGCCGCAATCCGGTCTTCCAGGTCATCTTGGCCTTGCAAAACGCCGCTTCGGGGCCGCTGGAGATGGGCGGGCTGAAGATCCGGCCTCTGTCGTCCGAGGTCCGCACTACCCGTTTCGACCTGGCATTGCAAATGGCCGAGTCTGAGGAGGGACTGGTTGGCGGCGCCCTGGTCTACGACTTGGAGCTGTTTGACCGCACCACCGTCCTCAGGCTGCTGCGCCACTTTTGGGCGCTCATCCAAGCGGCAGTCGACGATCCGGATCGAAGGTTGGCGCAACTGCCCATCCTGAGCCGCACGGAGTGGTGCCAGATGCTGACGGAGTGGAACGCGACCGGGCGTCCCTTTCGGGCAGCAGGCCTGGAGACGTTGGTCGAAGGCCAGTCTGGGCGGACTCCCCAATCGGTGGCGCTGGCATTTACGCCCGGGCAGGAGTCCCCTTGGGCCGGCTGGCCCGTCCAGCTCAGCTTCGCCGAGCTCAGCCTGCGCTCCGAACGGCTGGCGAGTGGCTTGAAGCAACGGGGGGCGCGCCCCGAGACGGTGGCGGCGCTGCTGTCAGAGCGTTCGCCGCAGGCAGTCGTCGCCTTGCTGGGAATCTTCAAGTCGGGAGCGGCTTATTTGCCCCTGGGCCAGGACTCTCCCCTTCAGCGCCTGGCCTTCTTGCTCAAGGACACCCAGGCCCGCCTCTTGCTGACCCGCACGGCTTCAGCCCCTGCGCTGCCCGAGGGCGGGTTTCAACTGCTCGACTTGGACGGATTCGAAAAGGCCGGGCCTGCGACCGTGCCATCCCTTCCTCAAGACGGAGGCCCTGCGGAACGCTTGGCCTGCGTTCTTTACACCTCCGGCTCCATGGGCCGGCCCAAGGGAGTGGGCCTGACCCACCGCAGCTTGTGCAACTTCATGCACTGGATGCAGCAGCGCTTTCCGTTGGGGGAAAAAGACGCCGTCCTGCAGAGAGCCTCGCTCAGCTTCGACGCCTCTGTGTGGGAGATCTTCGGACCCTTGACTCAAGGCGCCCGACTGGTCTTGCCCGAACCCCAAGGGCATCGCGATGCGGCTGGCCTGCTACGCTCCATCCGAGAGCATGGAATCACGGTCCTCAAGACCGTTCCGGCCCTTCTGCAGACGCTGCTGCACGAAGAGGAATTGGGCAGATGCACCAGTTTGCAGCGGCTCTTCTCGGGAGGCGAGGCACTCTCGGCCCGGCTGGCGGAACGGATCAGGGATCGGCTGCCCCAAGTCGATCTGCTCAACGTCTACGGCCCCACCGAGGCCACCGTCAACACCACCTGTTGGAATTTCATCGGGGAGCGGTCGGAAGGCTCGGTACCCGTTGGTCGGCCGATATCTAATGTGTGCGTCCATTTGCTGGATGCCTATCTGCAGCCCGTTCCCATCGGGGCGGCGGGTGAGGTCTGCATTGCCGGGGCGGGCCTGGCCCGCGGCTATCTGCACCGCCCGGGCCGGACGGCGGCAATGTTCCTGCCCAACCCCTACAGTCGTTGGCCGGGCAGGCGCCTTTACCGCAGCGGCGACCTGGCGCGCCAGCTGGCCGACGGCCGGATCGAGTTTCTGCAGCGCATCGACCGCCAGGTCAAGGTACGCGGCTTCCGCATCGAGCCCCAGGAAGTGGAAGCCGTTTTGCTGACCCACCCCGGCGTCCGCGAGGCGGCTGTGGCGGCCTGGCCCGACCCCTCGGGCAGCCTGCGCCTGGCCGCTTACGTGGTTCTCATGGACGGGCAGCCGGCAAACGAGCCCCTCGACTCCCTGCTGCGCCCTTTCCTGGCCGAAAGGCTCCCCGAATACATGGTGCCGGCCTTTTTCGTCCCGCTGGAAAGCCTGCCCAAGACCGTCACCGGCAAGCTGGACCGGAAGGCTCTGCCCCCGCCCGGGCCGCACTCCCGAAGAGTGGAAATCATCGCGCCCCGCAATCCCGTCGAAGCCCGTCTGGCTGAGATCTGGAAGCAGGTGCTGAAAATCGAAGAAGTGGGCGTTGAGGACGACTTCTTCCAGCTGGGAGGCCATTCCCTGCTGGCCACCCAGGCCATCTCGCAGCTACGCAGGGTCTTTGGGGTCGAATTACCTTTGCGTACCCTTTTCGAATCGCCCACCATCGCCGCCTTGGCGCAGCACCTGGAATCCGACTCGCCGACGGCCCAGACCCCGCCCATCCTGCCCGCCTCGCGAGAAGGGGATCTGCCTCTTTCCTTCGCTCAGCAGCGGCTCTGGTTCCTGGACAAGCTGACGCCGGGCAACGCCTTTTACAACATTCCGGCGGCCTGGAGGCTTGCAGGGCAGTTGGACATTGCCGCTGTGCAGCAAAGCCTGAACGAGCTGGTGCGTCGGCACGAATCGCTGCGCAGCAGTTTTCCCGCCCGCAAGGGGCGTCCCCGCCAAGCGGTTCATCCGCCCTCGGAGCTGCCCCTGGCTGTCATCGACCTGAGCGCCTTGCCGACCCAGCGGATCGAGGCGCTGACGACCCAGCTGGTTCGCGACGAAGGGCGTCGCCCCTTCAGCCTGGCCGACGGGCCTTTGATCCGGGCTGCCCTGCTGCGCTGCACCGATGAATCTTGCGTCCTGCAGGTCACCGTCCACCACATCGTCTCAGACGCCTGGTCGACCGGGATCCTGTTGGGCGAAT
This sequence comes from Acidobacteriota bacterium, assembly GCA_028277865.1. Taxonomy (GTDB): domain Bacteria; phylum Acidobacteriota; class UBA6911; order RPQK01; family DATIPO01; genus JANQFM01. The sequence continues at coordinate 4,903 of JANQFM010000038.1, read as the reverse complement.
TGACCGCACTCTACCAGGCATTTGCGGCAGGGCGCCCCTCGCCTTTGCCTGAACTGCCGGTCCAGTACGCCGATTTCGCCGTCTGGCAGCGCCAATGGCTGTCAGGGGAGGTGCTGCAAGAGCAGATCGGCTTCTGGGAGGGCCAATTGGGCGGAGTGCCCGCCTTGGAACTGCTGGCCGACCGTCCCCGGCCGGCTGTGCAGTCCTTCCGGGGCGGCGACCTGGCACTGAACTTGCCGCCTGAGCTTTGCGGGCGGCTTCGCTTGCTCGGCCAAGAGCGCAAGGCGACCCTTTACATGACGTTGCTGGCTGCCTTCCAGGCGCTGCTGCACCGCTACAGCGGACAAAATGACATCGTGGTGGGCACGCCCATCGCCAACCGCAACCATCCCGAAACCGAAGGATTGATCGGATTCTTCGTCAACACCCTGCCCATGCGGGCCTCCATTTCAGGCAGCACCAGTTTCTCAAGCCTGCTCGACGAAGTGCGCGAGATGGCCCTGGACGCCTTTGCCCACCAGGACCTGCCCTTCGAAAAGCTGGTCGATCACCTGCAGCCCGAGCGGGATTTGAGCCGCAATCCCATCTTCCAAGTGGTCTTCTCGCTGCAGAACGTGCCCGGGGAGGATCTGCGCATGTCCGGCCTGGCCGTACAGCCGATGGTCTCAGAAGCCCGCACCACCCGCTTCGACCTGGAATGCCATCTTTGGGAAGACGGCCAGTCGATCGGCGGCGCTCTGGCCTATGACCGAGACCTTTTCGACGAATCGAGCATCGAGCGCCTGGCCAATCACTTTCACCGCCTGCTGCAGGGAGCGGTTGCCGAGCCGCAGCGCAGGATTTCAGAGATCCCCATTCTGGACGATGCCGAGCGCAACCGCCTGCTGGTGGAGTGGAACCGCGTCCGGCAGCCCTATGACCGGGAAGTCTGCCTGCACGAACCCTTCCAGGCCCGCGTCCGCCGGCAGCCCGACGCCCTGGCGCTCCTCTGCCCTGCTTCGCAATCAAAGGCGGGTCTCAGCCGGCACCTGAGCTACGCCGAACTGAACCGCCGCAGCAACCGGCTGGCCCACCGCCTGATCGGCCTGGGCACCGGCCCCGAAACGCTGCTGGGCGTCTCGATCGAGCGTTCGGCGGAGATGGTGATGGCCCTGTTGGCCGTCCTCAAGGCCGGTGCAGCCTACGTGCCCATCGATCCCGACTATCCGACCGAGCGCATCCAGTTCATATTGCGCGACGTTGGTGCCCCGGTCTTGGTGACCCGCCCTGCGCTCTCCTCAGGCCTGGATCTTGGGGAGACAGCCGCTGTGGACGTGGGCCAGGCTATCCGGCAAGGCCCGCCAGAGGATGACCTGCCTCGGCGCGCCGGCTCGGACAACACCGCTTACGTCATCTTTACTTCAGGCTCCACGGGACGCCCCAAAGGGGTGGTGCTGCAGCACCGTCCCGTCATCAACCTCATCGAATGGGTCAACACCACTTTCGAAGTCGGGCCGGACGACTGCGTGCTGATGGTGGCCTCGATGTGCTTCGACCTGTCGGTCTACGACATCTTCGGGATGCTGGCTGCCGGCGGGGCCGTCTGCGTGGCCGGCGACTCCCAGGTACGCGATCCCCGGCGCTTGGCCGACATCCTCGACTCGGGAGCGGTTTCGTTCTGGGATTCGGCGCCGGCGGCTCTCCAGCAACTGACTCCTCTTCTGCCTCCGCCGGGCAAGGGACACTCCCGGCTGCGCCTGGCCTTTCTTTCCGGCGACTGGATCCCTCTCTCCCTGCAGCCGGCCATGACCCGATCCTTTCCCAGCTTGCAGGTGATCGGATTGGGCGGCGCAACCGAAGCGGCCATCTGGTCCAACTTTCATCCCATCCGCCGGATCCGTCCCGAGTGGACAAGCATCCCCTATGGGCGGGCCATCCAGAATGCCCGCTACTACGTGCTGGAGCCTTCGTTGCTGCCCGCGCCTGCCGGGGTGGCGGGAGACCTTTACATCGGCGGGGAGTGCCTCTCGCTGGGATACTTCAACCGCCCCCGCCTGACTGCCGCCCAGTACCGGCCCGATCCTTTCAGCCGGCGTCCCGGCGCCGTGATGTACTCGACCGGCGACCGGGCGCGCTGGCGGTCCCAGGGCTACATCGAATTCCTGGGGCGCCGCGACAGCCAGGTCAAGATCCGGGGCTACCGCGTCGAATTGGGAGAGATCCAGTCAGTGGCCGAAGAGCACCCCTCCGTTAGTCAGGCGGCAGCCATCATCCGCCAGGACCAGCCGGGCGTCCGGCGCCTGGTGGCCTATGTGGCGGGGAAGCAAGACGGCGCCCCCAGCCTGCAGACCCAGCAACTCCGCGAATTCCTGGGCGACAAGCTGCCAGCCTACATGGTGCCTTCGGCCATCGTGGCGCTGGATGCCTTGCCCGTGACGCCCAACGGCAAGCTGGACCGCAAGGCCTTGCCGCCCCCCGAGAAGGCCGCCGGTCAGGCCCAGAGGCCTCACCTGGCACCCCGCAACCGGGCCGAAGAGCTGCTGGCCCGAATCTGGGGTGAACTGCTGGGGCTGGAGAAGGTGGGCGTCGAGGACAATTTCTTCGAAGCGGGCGGGGATTCCATCCTCAGCATCCAGGTGGTGGCCCGCGCCAATGAGGCTGGCTTGCTGCTGACTCCGCGCCAGGTCTTTGAGCACCAGACCATCGCCGAGCTGGCTGCGGCGGCCGAGCAGTCCGAGCCCGCAGCGGACGAAGCGGCAGAACCGGCCAAGCCGGACCGCGCCCAGCCCTCCTTCCCCTTGGCAGGCCTGAGCGCGGAACAACTGGAACAGTTGACCGGCGGCCAAGAGGGCATCGAGGACATCTATCCGCTCTCTCCCATGCAAAGGGAGATGTTGTTGCACAGCCTGGCCTTCCCCGACTCGGACGTCCCCTTGATGCAAAACTATTGGACGGACCAGCCCGTGCTGGACGCCCCCACCTTGAAGTGGGCCTGGCGGCAGGTGGCTCGGCGGCATGCCGTCTTTCGCACCGCCTTCCGCTGGGACGGCTTGGCGCAGCCTGTGCAGCTGGTCTACCGGCAGTCCGAGATCCCCTTCCAGGAGCACGACTGGCGCGGACTGCCTCCAGAGGCTGTCCAAGAGCGGCTAAAAGACTTCCTGCAAGAGGACCGCAAGCGGGGATTCCAATTGGACCGTCCCCCGCTGACCCGCCTGGCGCTGATCCGCACCTCCGAAAAGTCCAGCTGCCTGGTGTGGAGCGCTCACCACCTGCTGCTGGACGGATGGTGCCTGTCGCTGGTCCTCAAGGAGGTTCTGGCCTTTTACGAGGCATTCCGGGAAGGCAAGGAGCCGGAGCTGATGCCTGTGCAGCCCTATCGCAACTACATCGCCTGGCTGCAAAAGCAGGACTGGGGCCAGGCCGAGGCTTTCTGGGAAGCCCATTTGCGGGGCTTGCGCAATCCCACTCCAATGTGGATCGACAAGCTGCCGGGCCGCCAGGCGGATGCGGGGGGCTTCGGACATCTCAGCCTCCGCCTGAGCCAACGGGTTACCGCGACCTTGGAATCCTTGGCCAAGCGTTGCCGATTGACCTTGGGGACGGTCTTGCAGGGTGCCTGGGCCATTCTGCTGAGCCGTTACAGCGCACAGCAGGACGTGGTGTACGGAGTGACGGTCTCGGGGCGTCCGGCCGGCCTCAAGGGCGTCGAATCGATCGTGGGCCTGTTCATCAACAACCTGCCCGTGCGGACCCAGGTGCCTGTCGGCGCCCGCTTGCAGGACTGGCTCGGGAATCTGCAGGCGCATCTTGCCGACGTTCGCCAGTTCGAGTTTGTGCCGCAGTCCCAAATCCGGGAATGGAGCCAGGTGCCGGCCGATCGTCCCCTCTTCGAGAGCCTGGTCGTCTTCGGCAACTTTCCCGTCGATCGGATCTTTCAGCAAACCGATGCCGATGCAGATGCCGTTGCGCCAGTCCACGAGGAGGCGCCGGCAGGGCTGGGGGCGGCCACCAGCAGCCCTCTGACCCTCATCTCGGCTCCTTCGCGGCGGCTTTTGCTCCACCTGGCCTTCGATCGAAGCCGCTTCAGCGATGCCGCCGGGTCTGCTTTGCTGACGGCCCTGGAGGCCATCCTGCGGGGCTTGGCCGAGGCCGCAGAGCAGGCCCGGGTGGAGGATTTGACAGTTCCGGCACCCTCCGACGGCCAGCCGCTTCCCTGGTGGGCTGCTGCCGGCCTGCACCGCTGCTTTCCGGCCCTGGCGGGCTCCGGCTTGGATGGCTGGTGGATTTACCTGCTGGATGATCAGGGCCGTCCACTGCCGGCAGGGTCGCCGGGAGAGGTGTTCATCGGCGGGCAGGGCTTGCCCTCCGGCTGCCCGGGCCGCCCGGCTTGGACGGCTGGCAGATTCATCCCTGATCCCTTCAGCAAAGCGCCGGGGGACAGGCTTTACCGAACCGGCCAGCTGGCCCGCAATGCCATGAACGGGCGCTGCGAACTGCTGGGCGAAGAAAGCCGTCTGACAGGCGGTGGACGGCTCCTTCCCCAATTGGTCGAAGCCGTCTTGTCGCAGCACCCGGTTGTCCTTAGGGCCGCTGTGGCGGCAAAGCGGGACGCCTCGTCCCAGCCTCGCCTGACCGCCTACTTGCAAAAGCGGCCCGGCAATGGGAAGGATCCCCAAGAAAGGCCGATCGATTCTTTGAGCCTGCGGCGCTTCCTGCAAAGCCGCCTCCCCTGGCACATGGTGCCCGACGATTATGTCGTGGTGCCCAAACTGCCCACCGATCGGCAAGGCGGATTGGACCGGCGCAAGCTCGACTCCGCCGATTTTGCCCGTCCTTGGACACGCGTGGCCCGTTATGCCAAAGAGGTCTACTACCAGGGAGGCCTGGAAGGGCAACTGACCCAGATCTGGGAAGAGGTCTTCAA
>JANQFM010000036.1 GCA_028277865.1 Acidobacteriota bacterium | reverse complement strand
ACGATTCCGGGCCGGTCGGCTGCCAGGTGGACCATGCGCTCGGCGCTCACTCCGTCGCTGGGGTAAAGGACGGTGGAGTTGGGGATGGCCCGCATCATGGCGATGTCTTCCAGGCCCATCTGCGAAGGCCCGTCCTCGCCGATGGACACGCCGCAGTGGGAGCCGCACAGGTTGAGGTTGGAACTGGAGACCCCCGCCATGCGGATCTGGTCGTAGGCGCGCGTCAGGAAGGCGGCGAAGCTGGAGGCAAAGGGGATCTTGCCCAGGGCGCTGAATCCGGCTGCGGCGCCCACCATGTTCTGCTCGGCGATGTAGCATTCCACAAAGCGTTCCGGGAACTGGTGCAGGAATTTCTCGGAATAAGTCGAGTTCTTGGTGTCGCCGTCCAAGGCCACCACCTCGGGATGGACGGCGCCCAGCTTGGCCAATCCCACGCCGTAGGCTGCCCGGGTGGCGATGGTGTCGCCTTCCTTGTAGCTTGGGGACTCAGGATCGCCGGAGGCCGGACGTCCGTTGGCGATGCCGTGCTCGGCGGGGGCGGCGATCTGAAAAGAGCCGTTCGGGGAGGCGGTTGCCCGCAATTCCTCAAGAGCCTTGCCGAGTGCCTCGGGATCGGTGACGGGCTTGCCGTGCCATCCGTCTTGATCGGACAGAAATGAAACCCCCTGGCCCTTGTGGGTGCGGGCGATGACGACCGCCGGGCAGTCCTCTTGGGCCAGCGCCCATTGGTAAGCCTGGTCGATCTCCTCCAGGTTGTGGCCGTCGATGGTGCGGGTGGCCCATCCGAAGGCCTCAAAGCGCTTTTGGAAGTTTCGCACGTCGTGCCCGTACATGGTGCGCTGGCTTTGTCCCAGGGCGTTGACGTCCACGATTCCGATCAGGTTGTCCAGCTTTTCATGAGCAGCCAGGGCCGCTGCTTCCCAGATGGCGCCTTCGGCTGTCTCTCCGTCTCCCATCAGCACAAAGATTTGGTTTGAAAGCCCATCCATTCGCGAGGAGAGCGCCATGCCCACCCCAACCGACAATCCCTGGCCCAAGGATCCCGTAGCCACGTCGACCCACTGGTTGCGGGGCGTCGGATGCCCTTCCAAGTCGCTGTCGATATCCCTGAGCGTCTTGAGGTGTTTGAGCGGGAAGGCGTCCGCCTCAGCAAGTACGGCCCACAACAACGGAGCGGCATGCCCTTTGGAGAGCACAAAACGGTCATTGCGCCGGTCGCGCGGTTTCTTCAAATCGAACTTGAGATAGCGAAAAAAGAGGACAGAAACCAAATCGGCGCAGGACATGCAGGTGGTAGGGTGTCCGGACTTGGATCGCGCCGTGGTTTCCAGCGAATGGCAGCGCAGTCTGTCGGCCATCGCTCTCAGCGATTCCAGGTCGTTTTTCGAAGCCGGTGCTTGGGTTGGGCTGTCGTTCATGCCGGGGACTATATTCTGTGCCATTGTGTGTGTCAACAGCAATTTCCAGCGAGGTCTCACGCCAAGACGCAAAGCCGAAAAGAGCCCGCAAAGTAAAGAAAACAAGACTATTGCTGGAGGTCCAATACTGAATCGCCGCCACCGGTTTTCGGATTTCGGTCAAAGACGCGACAGCTAAGAAATTCCTCGCCTAATTCTTCTTTTGCGGCCTTTGCGGCTTTATGCGACACCCTCCCCTTAAAGCCCTCCACACCTTGATCGCCGTCACGGGAGTGTCGATGTGCTCCACTTCCAGGTGCGACAGGGCATCCACCACGGCGTTGACCACAGCCGGAGTCGACCCGATGGTGGCCGCCTCTCCGATTCCCTTCACTCCCAGGGCGTTCAAAGGCGTAGGCGTTACGGTGTGATGAGTTTCGAATTCGGGGAGGTTGTCGGCGCGGGGCAGGGCGTAATCCATCAGGGTGCCGCTGAGCAGGTTGGCTTGATCGTCGTAGGCGGCGGTTTCCAATAAGGCCTGGCCAATGCCCTGGGCGATTCCGCCGTGGACTTGGCCTTCAGCGATGAGGGGATTGATGACGCGACCGCAGTCGTCCACGCTCAGGTAGCGCAGCAAGCGGACTTCTCCCGTCTCCGGATCGACTTCCACGACGCAAAGGTGAGTGCCGAAAGGGTAGGTTTCGCCGGACGGCTTGAAGCGGGTTTCGGCCTGCAGCTTTCCCTGCAGTTCCTCGGGCATTTCGAGGCTGTGGGCGGCCGCGGCCACTTGCTTCCAACTCAATGAAGGAGACGGGGTTCCCGCCACCTGGAATGTGCCTTCCTCCAGCCGGATGTCGTCGGCAGCGGCTTCCAGCAGGTGAGCGGCAATCTCCCGGGCGCCCCGGCGAACCGTCTCTGCACTCTGGAGGATGGCCGAGCCCCCCACCGGGGCGCTGCGGCTGCCG
>JANQFM010001125.1 GCA_028277865.1 Acidobacteriota bacterium | reverse complement strand
CGAAGTCGGCAGGAGAGCGTCTGATCGAATGGGGGACGGTCACCAGGCGTCCGCCGTGAAGCAATGCGCCCCACATTTCCCAGACGGAAAAGTCGAAGGCACAGGAATGGAAGAGAGTCCAGATGTCCTCTTGGCCGAATTCGAGCCAGGGCTTGGCCGCTTCGAATAGCTGGATGACGTTGCGCTGAGGGACGATTACTCCCTTGGGATGGCCTGTCGAGCCGGAAGTGTAAATGACGTAGGCGGCGCCTTCCGGAGTTCGCCGGTTGTGTGGCTGCGCAGCAGGGGGATCGGCGCAATCCAGATTCAGGACCTCGATTTCAGGCCCGTTTTGAGGCAATCGGGATTGCAGGGCGCTGGAGGTCAGAAGCAGGCGTGCAGCCGCATCGCGCAACATGAACTCCAGCCGTTGGGCCGGGTAGGAGGGATCGATGGGCAGGTAGGCGCCTCCTGCTTCGACGATCCCCAAAATCCCGATGATTGCCTGCGCTGAAGGCCTCTCCAACAAGCCCACCGTCTTCTCGGCGCAGACCCCTTTGCTGCAAAGGACAGCGGCCAGGCGACTGATCCGCCGACTCAAATCCCCATAGCTCAGCTGCAGGCTATTCTGTCCTTCGTCCACGAGGGCCACTGCTTCCGGGCGGCGGGCAGCCTGTTCTTGGAACAGCTCGTCCAGCGAGGCTTGAGGCATGCAGACCGAAGCCCCTTCCCCTGACACATTCCATTCGCCCACCAACTGCCAGCATTCGCTGTCGGGAAGCAGGGGCAGCTCCCAGATCACTCTGTGCGGGTCGGAGAGGATAGATTCCACCAGGGTTCGGAAATGGTGCATCAAACGCTTTACTGTGGGCAGATCGAAGAGATCGCGGCTGTACTCCACCCCGATTCCCAGTCCGCTGCCCCCCTCGGCAATCGACACGGTCAGATCGAACTTGGCCGTCAGGGTGTCGGCGGCCACCTGCGCAGGCTCCTCCCAATCGGTCTGGGCTGTTTCCCGACTCGCCTGAGAAGCGCTCTGCACAGCAAAGAAGACCTGAAAGAGGGGAGACATGTTGAGTGCCCTTTCAGGCTGCACGGCCTCGACCACCTGTTCAAAGGGGACGTCCTGATGGGCAAAGGCCGCCAGTGCCGCTTCGCGTACACGGGAAAGGAAGCGCAGGAAGCCGGGCCGACTCGAGAGGTCGCTGCGCAGCACCAAAGTATTGGAAAAGAATCCGATCAATCCTTCCACTTCGGGCCGGCGGCGGTTGGCAATGGGAGTGCCGACGCTGATGTCCCTTTGCCCGCAATAACGGCCCAGCAGAACTTGAAAGGCGGCCAGGAGGGTCATGTATAGCGTGGCGTCCTGCGACCGGCTCAATTTGCGTAAATCGTCCAGCAAGGAACCGGGCCAGAAGAAGGGTTCGATGGCGCCCTGGTAGCTTTGTCGAGCCGGACGCGGGCGATCGCTGGGCAACTCCAAAACGGCTGCACCCTTCAGGTTTCGCTCCCAAAAGCTCAGTTGCTCTTCCAGCACTGTCCCCATGCACTGTCGCTGCCAGAGGGCGAAGTCGGCGTATTGGATGGGGAGGGGAGGGAGTCCAAGGTCCAAGGTCCAAGGTCCAAGGTCTGGGGATTTGGGTTTCGGGTTCCGGGTACCGGGTACCGGGTGGGAGAAGGCGGAATAGAGTGTTGCCAATTCGCGCCGCAGGATGCCGATCGACCAGCCGTCGGCGATGATGTGGTGCAGGCAGAGCAGAAGGAGACAGGAAGAAGGGGAAAGCTCCGACCTCTGCGCCTCAGTGCCTCCGTGGCTCTGATCTCCTCCAACTGCCAACTGCGAACTGCGAACTGCGAACTTCTCGACAATCAGCGCAGCACGAATCAAAGGGCCGTCAGCAAGATCAAAGGGGCGTTGGGCCTCCTGTTGAGCCAGCTTGGAGAGCTCACTGGAGCGGGCCTCAGACGCCTGGGCTGAGAGGTCGATGACGGGCAGGGGCAGGCGGGGCTGGTTGCTGATGACCTGATGCGGCTGGCCGTCTGTTGAGGGGAATCGGGTGCGCAAGGACT
>JANQFM010000750.1 GCA_028277865.1 Acidobacteriota bacterium | reverse complement strand
TCCGGCGGAGCGAATGACTGAATGGTTAGGCCGCGAGCCAGCAACTTACTCTCTGCGCTTCCCCTCCCCCTCCTTCGGGGCGGCATGCCGCCCCGAAGGAGGGGGAGGGGATGCGCTATTGTTTGGCACCACCGATTCTAGCTTTCCAGTCGTGGGCTCCGCCGGGGTAGGCCCGGCGGCGGCCCGGAGAAGCTGCTCGATTCGATTCCTCCCACGGGTTAACCGAATGCTTACTATTCGACAGCGCTGGGCCTTAACCCGGATTTCTCCTCTTCATTCAGGAATTGGGAGGATTGACGCCTCTGGGGTCAAACAATTCAGTTGGACCAGGAGTCTCGGAATCAGTGCCCGGAAAAGGCTTTCAGGACTTCCGCTGTCAGATCCCAGCGATTGAATCCCTGGCGCCCGAAGTCCAGTCCCCTCCTGACGATCACCAGGTCATGCGAGGGCACCACGATCACGTACTGCCCTCGGTTTCCCGCAGTGGAGTAGGCAGTGGAGGGCACGTCTGTGCGGTTGTCGGGAACGAGCCACCATTGGCCCCCGTAGAAATTGCCTCGATCCTGGGTGGCTGGGGCGGGGGTACGGACGAACTCGATCCATTTTTCGGAGATCAACCGCTGACCGTTCCAGACGCCCCCATTGAGGTAGAGCAGGCCGAATCGGGCCAGGTCGCGGGCGTTGGTGTAGATCTGGCTGCTCATGATGAAGTCGCCGAAGCGGTCCACTCCGGGGACGGTGTTGCGCATGCCGATCTTGTCCAGCAGGGCGGATCGGGGAAATTCCAGGTAGGCCTGATCATTGCCGATGGCGCGTTTCATGGCATAGACAGCCAGCAGGGTGTCGTAGTTTTCGTAGTCCCAGTTGGTGCCCGGCGCCCGAATCAGGGCCCGCTTGCGTGCGCCCCGGACGGAGCTGGCGCCGGCCCAGTAGGCCAGCCCCGATCCGGTGGCGTACTCGAGCCCGTTGTCGACCGGGTAAAGCCCGCTGGACATGTTCAAAACGTGACGAAGGGTGATTTTGGAGCGCGGATCCGTCTGGGGCGAGCGGGCTTTTGGCAGCCAGTCGAACCCCAGCGGTTCGTCCAACGAGAGCTTTCCCTGATCGACCAGCATTCCGATCAGGGTGACGGCGATGCTTTTTGCTGTCGACCAGGTCCGTGTCTTGGTGTGGTAATCCACTCCCTCGGTGTAGCGCTCCAGCAGGATTTGGCCTTTGTGGACGACGATCAGGCTGAGGGTGACCTGTTCGGTCGTCCCATGTGCCTTGCGGTCGAAAGCCCATTGCCCGGCTGCCTGCAGAGCTTTCTTGTCGATTTCCGCCGGCCAGCGAGATCGCTGCAGCAAGTCTCCGTCAGGCCAAGCAATGCTGGCGGCATCCCCCTCGGGTGGAGGGGTTTTGAGGATGGGCAGTTCGGGGATCTGATCGAAGGTCTGATCGGGCGCCAAGATGATGCACCCCAGCCCCTCCCGGTAGGCGGCCCGCATGGTCGGAATATCGTCGGAGAGGCCGACGGCCACGGCACGCTTTTCCGAATCGATGAGGAAGTCGGCGTTTTCGATCGTGCCGGGGCGTCCTCGAACATAAGCCAGTTCCTGATCGAAGATCTGCTCCAGAGTCCGATTGGAGGTGAAAAGGCCGTTGCACATCATGAAGGCCTGCACGCCTCGCCAGATGATGGCCTTGTCGAACTGCCAGTAGTCGAAAGTCTCTTTTTGCTGTGCCAAGCCGGGGGAGGGAGAAAGCAGCAAAAGAAGCAAGATTGATGACAATTTTTTCATTGTTCCTGACCTTGATGGGGATTGCGTTCGGCCCTCGGCAGGGCTGCAATCCTTGTGAACCCCTGTCCGGAGAGGTAGAATCGGGCCAAGCCAAGATAGTCCATTTGCGCGGAAATTGCCAGACTCCAGCATCTTGGCAGACAAAGGAGGTTCGCCCATGAAAACCGTGGCTAGGCTGCTGCAAGCCAAAGGGCAGGACGTTTGGTCGGTTCGGCCCGATCAGACGGTCTTCGAGGCCCTGAAGCTGATGGCCCGCAAGAATTGCGGCGCCCTGTTGGTGCTCGAAGCAGACGGAGCATTGGCCGGCATCTTCTCCGAACGCGACTATGCCCGCAAGGTCATATTGATGGGCAAGGCGTCCAAAGGCACTCCGGTCAGCGAAATCATGTCCTCGGAGGTGGTGACCGTTGCCCCTGCTCAGAGCGTCCAGGACTGCATGACGCTGATGACCGACAAGCGCATCCGCCATCTGCCTGTTGTCGAAGGGGGCAAAGTGGCGGGCGTCATCTCCATCGGCGATGTCGTCAAGGCCGTCATCTCCGAGCAGGAATTCGTCATCGAACAGCTTGAAAACTACATCACGCATTGAAAACCAGCGAGGCAGCGCTTCAGGCCAGGGCTCCAGGTTCCAGGTTCCAGGTTCCAGGTTCCGGGTTTCGGGATCCGGGTTCTGGGACCTGGAGCCTGGAACCCGGAACCTCTGACCGCTGCTACTGCAACCCTGGCGCCGCCGAGACAAGTCCGACAATGAACCTCTCCTTTTCATCTGCCTCCCTCTCCTCCGCGCCTTTGCGCCTCTGCGTGAAATCCCCCTGGAGCCCCTCATGAACCTCTCCGTTCGCTTTCGTTTCAGCGCCATGATGTTCCTGCAGTACGCCATCTGGGGCGCCTGGTCGGTGGTGGCGGCCGCCTATTTTCAAGAACTGGGCTTTTCGGACACCATGACCGGATGGCTTTTCGCCGCCTTATGGCTGGCCAACATCGTGGCCCCCTTCATCGGAGGCCAGATCGCCGACCGCTACTTCCCCACCCAGGTCTTTCTGGCAGCAGTCCACTTGGCGGGTGCCCTTTTTCTTTTCCTGATGGCCCAGGAGCGCGAATTCACATCCATGATGGCCTACATGGCCCTGTACTGCCTGCTTTACGCCCCCACCCTGGCCTTGACCAACTCGATCTGCTTCCATCACCTGGAGGATCCCGAGGCCGACTTCGGCAAGCTGCGCGTGTGGGGGACCTTGGGCTGGATTGCGGTGGGATGGGGCTTGAGCGGCTGGCGCAACTCGATCTCCGACCCGGTCCTGGGAGATCTTTTCTACCTGGCGGCGGGCTGTTCGCTGCTTTTGGGGATCCTCTGCTTTTTCCTGCCCCACACGCCGCCCCGCAAGGAAGCCGAAAATCCGCTGGCCTTTTTGGAAGCCCTCAAGCTGCTGCGCGACAAGAATTTCGCCATTTTCCTGGCCATCGCCTTCGTGGTCACCACCGAAGTGCAGTTCTATTACATTCCGACCTCCATCTTCTTCCAGGACATCGGGATCGCGGCTGCCGACGTGCCGGGCTGGATGACCATCGCCCAGATCGCCGAAATCATCGCCATGTGGTTCTTGCTGCCCGTCTTCATCAAGAAGATCGGCCTTCGATGGACGCTGGCCCTTGGAGTGATCGCCTGGCCCCTGCGCTACGTCATCTTCGCCATCGGCGAGCCCATCCCGCTGGTGCTGGCATCGCTGGCTTTCCACGGCATCGGCTACACCTTCTTCTTCGTGGCTTCGCAGATCTACGTCAACAACGTGGCCAAAGACGACATCCGCGC
>JANQFM010001106.1 GCA_028277865.1 Acidobacteriota bacterium | reverse complement strand
ACAGTCATGCCCATGATGAGCCAGCAGTTGTTTCCTGCCCTCATTACCGGCCTGCTGGTGGTGGTCGTGCTGGGCGCCATCATGTCCACCGTCGATTCCTTGCTTATCCTGGCGTCCTCGGCGGTTGTGCGCGACCTGCTGCAAAAGACCTTTCGCCCTTCGCTTTCCGACCGCAGGCTTTCGGTTTACGGCAAGTGGACGACGATTCTCCTGGGCCTGGGGGCATTGCCTCTGGCACTGGCCGAGGTGAGGGTTGTTTTTTGGTTCGTCCTCTTTGCCTGGTCGGGCTTGGCCACGGCTTTTGCGCCCGTGATCCTGTGCGCCCTTTTTTGGAAGCGCACCACATTAGCCGCTGCCGTATCCGGGATGCTGGCCGGCTTTTTGACCACCGTCGTCTGGGTGATCCGGTTCAAAGCCGAATTCCACAGCCTCTACGAAATGCTGCCCGGATTCGCTGTCGGCCTGCTGGTGACCGTCCTGGTCAGCCTGGGCACCAAACCGCCCCAAGGGGCTTCGGACGAGTTTGACCAAATCCGCCGGGCCTTGCAGGATCGAACCAGCGGATGAAGCGCTGCTCTGCTCAACAAGCCCCAAATAGCCCTGATTTAACCAATCCGCAGGATGGTATGGTTTTGGGGACGGCTGTGCCCTCTGACCTTCCTTCTGCCCGCTTTCAGCGGGCTTTCCCGAAGGGCTTCAGCCCTGAGGGATGATAGGCCAGTCCTTCAGGGCTGGTGAGCGGGGGGAGGCAAACAGCCCGTAGCCCGTTTTCAACGGGCTTCCTACCCCGAGGCTTCAGCCGTCCTCTCTGGATGCAGCCGTGGTCCGTGGTCAGGGGACAACGAGCTGCGATTCATGACTGCAGCCCGGCCCGGGGGGTGGCTCAAGCCGCTGGGTAAAGCCCGTTCGGAAACGGGCTGCACCCGAATCGCCCGCTCCTGCACCAGCCCTGAAGGACTGGCCTAATGACCCTCACGGGGCTGAAGCCCTTCGGGAAATGCCGCTGAAGCGGCCTACGGCAATTCCAGTGATCTGGCATTTTTGACCAATCGGATCATGGGCCAACTCCGTGGAAACATCGCCCCACCGATGCAAGCTCGGATGGTGGCGTCCCCTTTTCTGCTAATTCTGACTGGTTTCCAAACACGGCCCGACCGGGACAAGCCCGGCGCGTGGCCTCCATCCAAATTGTGCCTATCCTCATAGAGTCAACCGCGAAGGAGGTCAGCTTTTTCCATTCGTCTTTGCTCCTCCCACATCTCACCGGCGGTCTGATAAAATCGGCCACCGTCAAACGACCGAAGCCGTCAAGATGCATATCCTAGACCTCTCACCTTACCGCAGGCCAATCCAAATCCTGACTCCGATCCTGTTGGTCGGGCTGATCCTCTTTCTTTTCCGCGGCTGGATGGAGCAGGGGATGGAAATGGACGAGGTCTCCAGGGTCAGCAACATCATTCCCATCTTCAACCCCGACGCCCAGCCGGCGGATCGGGGATCCTTCCGCGTCACCGCATTCGGGATCACTTTCCCGATCATGTTTAAGGAGTACATCTCGTCCGCCTATTTGATCAAGTTCCTGCCCTTGGGGCTCTTCAACGATTACCTGCTCGGAATCCGCCTGCTGCACCTTTGCTTCTTTCTGCTGGCCGCCCTGAGCTTTTTCTTCTTTGCCCAAAAGCATCACTTATACGTGGCGGTTTGGACTTCCTTGCTGATGGTCACCGCTCCCTTGCTCTACCCCATGGTGCGGATCGGCTTCGTCGAGACGATCCATCTCTTTTTCCTCACCGCTGCGGCTTTTTTGATCTACCGCTTCATCCAGCATCCGGATCGGCGAGGCTCGCTTTTCTGGGGCGTTTTTGTGCTCTCTTTTGCCGTCAACCAGTCCTTTTACGTGATTTGGGTGGTGGCCGGAACGGGCTTGGCCACCTTGCTGCTCTACCCGGACGTGTGGCGGCGTTGCTGCCAACCGATCCGCAACCTGGCCACTGCCGCCCTTGCAGCGGTCCTGGGCCTGGCCCACTTCGTCTACTACAATCTGGCCAGCGGCTTCCCGACGGTGGCCACGGCCTACTATTACTTGTTCGACCGCGAGCGCTACAATCAGAATCCGGTCGACCGCAGCATAGCCCAGCCCTTCCTGGAAGAGCTGCGCAATAAATTCGTTCACCTGGACGTCTTCTACGGGCCGTACTCGGAAGCCTACTGGCTGATGGGGCTGATCATGACAGCCATCTTCCTCTTTAGCTTCGCAAAAAGCTTGCGGGCAGGCCGATTGCGCCAGGACCGCATCTACTTCCTTCCCTTCCTGTCTTTGGCCGCTGTCCTGGCACTGATCCTGATCAGCCCCAAAGGCACCCGGCCGGGCCATTACACCTATATCATCCCCTTCGAGCAGCTCTCGATGATCTCAGCCCTTCTGCTGACAGCCAGGATGCTGCCCTGGAGTTCCTTGGCCAAAGGCCTCTTGCATGCAGTCCCTGCTCTGCTATTCCTCTTCAACTTCTACAATTCCAATCAGATCGTGGCCGAAAACAACCGCACCGGCGGAACGGCCCTCTTCAGCCCGGCAGTCTTCGAGTTCAACGATTACCTGAGTCGGCAGCGCATCGATTCCCGCAACATCTACTTCTTGTCCTGGGGTCTGTACGCTCAGCCTTACTTCTTGCAGCGGGGGGAGTTTCACATCAACAACTGGGTCTACCATCTGATCGACAAGCAGCCGGCAGAGCAGGCGGAGTCTTTGAAATTCCTCTTTTCCTCTTCGCAGGCCCGTCCGGCCACAGGGGACCAGCTTTACTTCCCCCTATTCGCCCAAAAACGCAGCGACATCAACGAAACCCTTCAGAAAGTGGTCGCCGAATACTCAGGCCGTCTGGCGCTTGAGAAGACTTTCTTCGAACGGGACGCAAGCACGCCCGCCATCCTGCTCTACCGCTTGGACGGCGCACGGCAGTTCCTGGACGGCTTCGCCGACGGGGTGCTGGATTCGGGATTCGAGGAGGCACTGGCGATCGCCAAATACGGCCCTCACCAGGTCGAAGCAGGCAGGGAGGAAGACTTGGCCATGTGGTTCATTGCCGACAATTTGGCACCCACCACCAAGGTCGTTTTCGAGGGCCTGATCCTGCGGACGGTCTTCTCGGGAGATCACTGCACCGCTCTTGTCCCCTACCGGGAATTGGTCCAGAGCGGGTCTTTTGAGGTTTTTTTGCATGACCAGGCGAGGAAAATCCGCTCTTCTGCCGTACTGCTTGAAGTAGAGGCGCCCGATTCGTAGCCGCAATATTGGTGCATATAACAACTGGCTGCTGCCCTCTGGCTCTCTTCGGCTGTCATCTTGCTGCCCAAAACTGCTCCGCATCAATTCCTGGTAGACATTCGGTTACCCGTCAACGGATTTTGCCACCTGCTTTAGCGGGTTTCCCCGAAGGGCTTCAGCCTTTTCGGGGACTTAGGCCAGTCCTTCAGGGCTGGTGCCAGAGCCGACGAAAATCGATCCGAGCCCGTTTGATGAACGGGCTTGTCCTTCCGGCTTCAGCTACTGCTCAGGCGGGCAGGCACGAATTCCGAGTGGCAGCCCAAGGGTGGCTGAAGCCGACTGTGGCAAGCCCGTTCAAACGGGCTGGCTTATTCGGCTGGGCCGCTTACCAGCCCTGGAAGGACTGGCCTAGCAACCCTTCAGGCATAAATGCCCTCCGGGAAACCCCGCTCAAGCGGTCTGCAGACTTGCACAAGCCATCGATCCAGACGTTTGCGGGGCTGCGGAATCCCCGCGTGGCCCAAAACGGTGGGTGCGGCCGACGAGTCAACCGAAGCTATTCAGGAGGCAGCGAGGGCGTGGATTCGCGTTCGATTCCCACGATTTTGTAGCTGCTGCCCGCAGGGCGCAGGTAGACGCGCACCTCCCGGTTCCAGGCCGGATGGGAGGCATTTTGGGTTCGGATGGAGACCGCTAGGTAGCTGTCGCCGCTCAGGCTCTGCGAAGGGATTGAAAGCCGGGCTGCGTCGACGGTGGTTTCCCGGCCAATATCCCGCGAGCTGCCGGACGCGTTGTCGTAAACGCTCCAGCGGGCCTGATAGGTCGAACCCGAGGCGCCCAGGCCGTATTGTTCGGATAGGTTGGTGAATTCCAGATTGGTGCCCCTCAAACGAAAGCCGTCCAGGGGATTGACCCGGTTGAACCCGTAATCGCCGCACTTGCGTTGACGTTCGATGAGGGTTTTGAGGAAATAGTCCTCCTGGCGCGCATCGTTGATCTGGCCCGTTTTGACGATGGCCCGCAGCTCCTCCTGGTTGAAGCGCATGATCAGCTTGGCCGCCCAGAAGGCGTCCCGCTCGGTTTCGCGGACGAAGGCCGGGTTGGGATATTCGCTCAGCCACTGTCCCGCATCGAACTCCTTGGACTCAAAGCGTCCCACCGCCGAGAATTCGGGCTGTTTGGGCCAGTTGACCTTGCGGTACTTGGGGACGTGAAAGCCGAATCCCCCCGCATTCCTTTTCATCAGCTGCCCGTCCATCCAGTAGTGCCAGGTCAAGGCAGGCAGCTGCAGGCCAGCGGTTCCGCTGCCGAAGCAGGATCCGAAGTCGATCAGGTAATGACGCACGAAGTGCTTGCCGCCCTCGGAAATCCAGGAGTCCTGGGTGTTTTGGGATCGGGTGTCGTCGTGGTTGATCCAGGCCGAGATGAGGCGCAGCCCGCGCAGTTCGCGGCGCTGTTCATGGTCCCACAGGTCGTTGGGGTCGTCGCTGCGCCGTCCGTAATAGCGGAAAGGCCCCAGGGGTTCCCCGTCGATGTACTTGCTGGCGATGGCGCGGTAGGTTCCATCCGGCTCCTTTTTGGCCCGCCCCAGCATTTGGCGCAGACGCCCCTCGCTCAGGCGCAATTCGTCGCCGTAGGCATCGGTCACGGTGGTCCCTGCACGGATGCGCAGCTTGTCGGCATTCAAATAGACGATGTAGTTCTCGGGCGTGTAGTAGCCGATGGCGTGGAGGATCTTGGTGGCGATGATCTCGCTGGAGGTGCTCAGGCGCGGATCGGAGACGGCCCCGAACTTGATGACGTAGCGCTTGCCGCCTTCGTCCTCAATGTGAAAGCCGGGCGTGATGCCTTGCTGCTTGCCTCGGAAGATGGTCCAGGTTTGGCCGGGATCGGGCTTGGCGCCGCTGTCGGGCCCGCGTACCAAATCATCGATTGACATGCGGCGCTTGCCGTGGCGGTTGGTGAACCAGCTGCTGTCGGGGACCTCGTCCAGGGTATTGACGTTTTCGGCCTCTCCCCAGGCGTCCGAACCGAAATCCGTGAAGGTATGCGAAAAGCGGTCGAACAGGTCGCTCAGCTCGATCTCGGCGGGCTTGTCGGGGACGTCCAGGTTGTCTTCGTCGACCAACAGGGGGTCGTCGGGGAAGAACTTGGGAAGCTGGCCGCTCATCCCGACCGACAAGGGGATGGAGAAGAAGAGGGCGGATTTCACGCAGAGACGCAGAGACGCGGAGAGAGGGGAGAGGAGGAGATCTCTGCGCCTCTGCGCCTCTGCGCCTCTGCGTGAAAAGTCTTGGATTCTCTGTTTCATCGTCTTTTATCCATTGCTTACCGCTGCCGCAGAGGCTTGCCCAGCATGAAGTTCTGGGGCGGCGGGCCCAGGGCGCTTTTGTCGATGAAGGGTCCGCTGCCCAAGAAGATCTTGAATCCCTCGTGGCTGTTGGAAACGTCGATGCGGAAGGTGCCTCCTCCGATCGGCGAGCGGATGATGAGCCCGAAGCCGTATCCTGCCTCCAAGTCGCTGAAGTCGAAGTCTCCCGCCCGCTCGAAGACTTTTCCGGCATCGGCGAAGAGGGCGAAGTCGGCGAAGGTCCACACCTCCCAGCGGTACTCCAGGTTCATGAGCAAGTTGCGCCGGTCGCGGAATCGGTAGTCGTCGAAGCCGCGCAGGCTGGTGCCGCCGCCCAGGGTCTCCATCAGGTAAAACGGCACCTGTTCGCCCGCGTCGGCCATGGCATGGCTGGTCCGCAATCGGAAAGCCAGCCGGCGGTTGCGGTAGCCGAGGGGAACTTCAGTGATGAAGTCGGCTGTCAGCTTGGTGAAGTCGAATAACCCCTCGTCCTGGTCGTCATAGCGTGCCACTTCAAAGTTGATGCTGAACCCGGCGGGCAGAAATCCCTCGTCGAAAAAGTTGAAGCCCAGTTGCCCGAAATAGGTCAGGTAGTCGGGCGATTGAGCTGCCCCGGGCAGGTCGGCGGGGCCGAAGGCGGTCTCCACGCTGGGGTCATCGTCGCCGGAAAGGATGTGGGTGTTGAGCAAGCCGAATCCAGCCCTCACCACAGTCGTTTTGTGGGGAAGCAGGCTTACTCCGCCCGTCAA
>JANQFM010001087.1 GCA_028277865.1 Acidobacteriota bacterium | reverse complement strand
CCCAAGAGGACTTCTACGACGAAGGGTTCGCCGGCGGGTCATTCCTCGTCCGGGTCACCCAGCGCGGACGGCGGACGTTTTGCTTCGCCTACAAGAACGGACGCCGCAACGTCCGTTTGTCGCTCGGGACTTATCCGGCGCTCAGCTTGGCCGATGCTCGAAGGAGGGCTCAGGAGATGGCCGCGCAGGTGGCGATGGGAAAGGATCCGGCGCAGGAGAGGCGGCGCAAGAAGGCCATCCAACAGGTCGAGGACTCGCAGACCTTCGAAACCCTGGCAGCGGACTACATCAAGCGCCACGCCATCCCCCGAAAAAGCGCCTCCAGCGTCCACGAGGACGAACGGATCATTGCCGCCGACCTCATCCCGACCTGGAGCGGACGGCCTTACCGCACCATCAAAAAAGCCGACGTGGCCGCGCTGCTGGACTCCATCGCCATCGAACGCCGAGCGCCGGTTATGGCCAACCGAGTGCGAGCGCTGGTGTCGACCATTTTCAACTTCGCGGTCAAGAAGGGACTGCTGCCTGACGAGCATCCCAATCCCTGCCGCAACATCGATCCCTACCCCGAAAAGAGCCGCGACCGCGTGCTCAGCGACGACGAGATCCGGCAGCTCTGGGAGGCCTTGCAGAAGAAGTCCGAGCCGACGGCGACGGTCTACCGGCTGATCCTCTCCACTTGCCAGCGGGGCGGCGAAATCAAGCGGATGCGCTGGGAACAGATCGAGGACGGCGTGTGGATGATTCCGAGCAAGGTCACCAAGAACCGCCGCCGGCACCAGGTGCCTCTGTCCGCCTTCGCCAAAGAGCTCATCGAGCGGATCAAGCCTGTGACGGGCGATTCGGAGTGGATCTTTCCGTCCAAGGCGCAGAGCGGACACCTGACGTACCTGCAGAAAGGGAATTTGCGGCTGCAGGACGCGGTGGGATTCAGCTTCACTCCCCACGATCTGCGGCGCACGGGAGCGACCAACCTGGCCCGGCTGGGGATCGATGACGTGATCATCGCCAAGATCCTGAACCACAAGTGGGCTGACCGTCAGGTGACTTCGATCTACAACCGGGATTCGCGCTTGCCCGAAATGACAGTGGCCCTGGAGCGATGGGGCGAGAGGCTGCGGCAAGTTGTGACAGGGCAACGGGGAACTGTGGTTCGGATCCGGTCATAGTCCGGCGCCGTCCATCCAATCTCATGATTCTCCCTGGCCCGACTCTACAGCCCTGGACCCTTTCCCCGGCTCGCATGCCAGAGGGCGAGCACCTGGATCTCATCGGGTGTGACGCGATAGTAGAGGTGGTAGCGGCAGCGGCTCAGCAGAATCCTTCGGACTCCTCTCAGCTTCGTGTTCCGGGCTGGGGCACCGATTTGGGGATGGGAGGCGATCAGATCCAAGGCGCGCCGCAGCTCCAGTTTGAGGAGATCCGGTGCGGCGGTGCGGTTTTCCCTCCACCAGCGATTTGCCGTGGAGATCTCGCGGTCGGCTCGCGGGGTGAAGAAGATAGGCAGAACGGGGCTCACCGCTGCTCGTCCAGCTTGCGCAAGACTTCTTCAGCCGGTACCAGCTCGCCGCGGTCGGCCTCCTCAACGGACTGCAGGAGGGCGGCTTCCGATTCGGCGTCCAATTGGAAGGATTCCTCGTCGGGGACGGCCACTGTGACGACGGTACCTTCGTCGAGGAAGTCGCCGATCAGCTCGACGCGTCCTTGGACGACTTTGCCTGTTGCAAGTCGCATGGCTCCAGTTTAACTCACCGGAATAAGTCAGTCGAGGTCAGGACGGGTTTGTCTATTGAGGAGATTGAGCCCCAGCCACCTTGAAGGATGAAGCCTGCCCAAAAGTAGGGCTCCCGCCATCTGGAGTTCTCCAGCATCGACAACTGAGCAGCGCGCAGAGCGGCCGATGGGGAGAGATGTCCCTTCAGCATCCCACTATAGAACCTGATCATCAATTCCTTCGTAGCCTCGTCGTTTACATTCCAAACGCTTCCCACTGCCCATTTGGAACCGGCTGTGATAAAGCTTCTAGTCAGGCCGTCGACGCCCTCAGTGACTTGGCCACGGGCACTATCGCATGCACTTAGAACTACGAGTTCCGTTGCTTGGAGATCGAGGTTGTCAATCTCATCTGCCGTCACAAAGCCGTCTTGTGCGAACCCACCCCTGTTAACAGTAGACAGGACTATGCCAGAAGACTTACGAGAGTCTTCCAAAATGGCGTGAGTAGCGAAATGCAAGATTCTAGCCTTGCTTAGGTTGAAAAGAGTTTCGCGATCTGCATCGAAACCAACTGCAACAAACGCCTCGCCTCTTGGCAGCAAACTCAGGATGCCGGCAGCTTCAACGCTTGTATGTGGCAACCGCCTTAAACCACTAGCGGATTCTCCCGAGACACTGGCAGGCGGATCCTGAAGCGACTTTTCTAGCCGAGGATCTTCTCGACTAAAGACTGGATCAGCCAAGACCGCCAGGGGTCTTGCCCAATCGGAGCGCTCAGTCCTCTGACGGAGTATCTGCTGCAGGTCTGGTGGGCTGACACCTGACGGAAGAACTACGATTTCGTGATCGCGAATCAAGGGCTGACCGTCAAGGCCTGACAGGTCAGCGAAAGGGACAATCTGTAGAGGAGCATCAGGGACAATGACCAACTTGGCCTTACCCAAATGGCCTGCGGCAGGACGCAAAATCATTTTGCTCAAGAGGACGCCCTTCAATTTCGTTTGCGTGGCCTGTGACTTCTTATAGCCTTCCGAGAGCAGGGACCAATATTCCATCGCTACAGGCACTATGCTTTCTCTAGAGGGCAACTCAAATTCCAAAATTGACTCAGAACTCACTAACCAAAGGCTGCTCTGCCGATTTCTCAGCTCGTACAGCAGCAAAATGGTATCTTCAGGAAGCAAACCCTGGGCGTTCCTCAAGGAAGCTTCGTCCCACGATTCTGGAGCAGAGGAGGTCGAGAGAGAAGCCCTGGCTTCAAGGCTGTGAACTCCAATCCAGAGAACGGAAGTCAGAATGAGGTGGATGGAGAGTGCTCGGAGGACTTGACCTGACCAAGCCTTCGCTTCCTTGCCACTGAGATAGAAATGGGGCCATCTACGCATGATCTTTGCGCTCCCTTCAGCCTACCAAGATTCTACTCAACCGAGAACTTGAACTCTTCAAATCCATTCTCTTCCACAACAGGGCGGTTCTTGTCATCCAATCCTGTGACTCGGAACTTGTACCGCCCCGCAGCTAATTGATTGGCGGGCACCAAGACTGCGAAAGAGCCCCCTCGATTTCTTTGCAGATCATTTGTGGTCCACACAAGCGAATCTGAATCCTCCCTGAGCAACTCTAGTTGGTATCGAGAGGAAATCGCCAGTCTGAAAGTATTGAGAACGAATACGACGCTTTTCCTGGACTCAATTCCGAAATCGTCGGTCTCCCCGCGGGTTACAAAGTCGGTTGGAACGAGGTCCGCCACCGCTATCGATACCTCAGGTTGTCTAAGAGTCCACAGTTCATATTGGAACCAAAACGTCTGAACTATCAGAGCACAGAACAATGCAGCCGCCAATGATTGATAAAGCCGGACACGAGGGAGCACTTCCCGTTTGACTTGCAGAGAAGCAAGGATGGAACCTGTTCTAGCCCATACAAAAGGGCTGATCGAGAATAGGATCTCCTTCCAATATACAAAGGAAGCCATCCAACCTCCGAGATGCTCCATCAATTCCCCGTATAGCTCTTCGAAGTCTCCCAACACTGTAGGGCGATCCTCTTTTGGAATGAGGAGGTAAATGAGAAACTTTCCAAATCGGGGCTGATCCATCCCTTTGGCCGCGCCCTCCACAGCTGATTCTGTGAGAATCAGGACAAGAGCCAACAACTCGGCGGCCCCTATTGCTATTGTCAGAATCAAGGCCACCGGCGTGGTTTCGACGTAGATCAAGACCAGAGAAATGAGACTGGCTGCACTTCCTAGTGCATAAAACAGATGGAGAAACTTCTTTCGGTTCATTATCCGTCCTCCCTAGGTTCAGCAGAAACTGGAACAGAGATGCCATTCCATAGTCGGCGCTGCCGTTCGAAGGCATTATTCAAGGTGTCAGCACCAGCGCCAGTCAGTTTGTAGAGCCTCTTGGGCCTGCCCTTCCTCGCCTTAGTCGCCCCCCCAATTTGCGATTGCAGTAATCCCTGCTTCTCAAGTCTTGAGAGCGTTGTATAGATGGCACCGAGCGCGACAGATCTGCGCGCGCGGTCCTTCAGCATCCTCTGAACCGTCAAGGTGTATGCGTTGTCCTCCAACCTGTAGACGGCCAGCAGAACATCCTGCTCTAGTTGGCCCAAGTTTGGTTTCATGGTCAACCACCTCCTACTACCTAAATTGTAGTTTAAATCTTCGGAGCAGGTCAAGTACCAAGCTGATTGAGCGAATAAGAGGCAGCGCGGGTTGGCTATCGCCTTAATGAGGGACCGGTTCACGAACTCCGCTGATCCCCCACCTCTGGACGATTGGCCAGCCATTCCCGCACTTCCTCCTCCACAAACCCCACTAACCCCGGACCGATCTGGTAACGCTTGGGAAAGATCCCCTGCTTCATCCAACGATAAAGCGTAGTGCGGCTGATTCCTGCCAGCGACAGAACCTCGGACACCCTCAAGTATCGTTGCATCATCCTTCACCTCCAGTCGGTGGACTCCAGTCAGGCGTTTCCTCGACCGGCCCCCGCACCATCTCCTTGACGAAGCGGTGGTGCTGGTAGCCGTTGACCTTCTTCTCCTTCTTCCACCGCCAGCCGGACGCCGCCAGCACTTCCTTCTCGCTGTTGATGCGTGCCATCAGGCTCTTGGCGTTCTCGAACGGGATCTTGAACCCCTTGTTCCGCGCCAGCATTTCGAAGGCCATGAACAGATCCTTGGCCGGCGCCACCAGGTGGACCTGCTTCAGTTCTCCCGCCTCGTCCACCACCGCCTGGCTCTGCACGTAGTACTGCTTGTCGACCAGCCCGCTCCCCTTGGTGCGGACCTCGTGGGCCAGGGCGTCCAGCAGGTAAGTCGCCGGATTGGTCTCCCGCTCCGTCTCCTCGGCGATGGCGCCCTGCTCGGCGATCAGCTTGGAGAGGATCTCCCAGGTGCGCGGATCCGGGTCGGCCAGCCCTTCCAGCAGCTTGACCAGCGCCCGCATGATCAGCACCACGATGGTCAAAAAGCTGTTGGTGCGGTCCTTGGAGTGCTCGGGGAAGTTGGCCTCCAGGCGGTGCATGAGGGTCTGGCGGCTGGACATGAACCCCGGCAGCACCTCGCGCGAAAAGAGCTGGAAAAGCCCCGACAGGATGCGGTTGCGGCTTTGCTCCAGGCGCTTCAGGTGCGTGTCGGGCATGAATCCGCCCTGCTTGAAGACCTTGTCGAACTCGACCTCGTAAAAGCGGTTGATCAGCTCGGACTTGGGCAGCGGCTCGATGGCGGTCAGCGCCACCAGCGCCTGGACGGGCTCGCGCACCAGCCCGTCCCGCGTCCCGGCCTCGCGCTTGCCCCGGCTCACCCCGGTGGCCACCCCCAGCAAGAACTGGATCACTCCCAGGGTGAGCTGAGGGTTCTCCATGTTGTCGCACACCAAAAGCGGGTTGCGCGAGGTGTCGGTGTAGGAATAGGCCACGGTCGGGTTCTCGATCTGCGGCGTCCCGTAAAGCAGCGTCGTCAGGATCTGCCCGGCGGTGGACTTGCCCGACTTGGTGGGCCCGGAGAGCTTCATCATCCCCTTGTGGGGGGCGAAGTCCAAAAAGAAGGCGCTCAGCAGCCAGCTAGTGAGCAGCAGCCGGTTGCGCGGATGGCAGGCCAGAGCGTCGATGACCAGCTCCTTGAGAAGCTCGACGGCCTCCCTGGGAGTGGCGTCGGGCTCATATTCGATGGGCAGCATCTTGTCGGCCTCGCCCAGCAGCACGCCGGCGGGATTGTCCCCGTTGAGGTAAACGTCGACCTGCCCGGCCGAAATCCTGACCAGCTGATGGGAGTCGTTGTGCAGGTTGAGGTAAATCTCGCCCTTCTGCTGGTCGGCCCAGCACCAGTTGAGCGTGGTCTGCCGCCGCCCTTCCATGACGCAGAAGGTGTGCAGCGCCACCCACAAGCCCCGGCTCTGGCTTAGATTCGAAAGCAGGCGGGCTTTGCGCAGCATGAGGGCGTTGAAGTCGTCGTTGTCGCCGATGCAGTAAAGCTTGTTCTCGAAGAGCAGCCGGGTGCGCTTTTCTCGGTCGCAGAAGAACATGCCTCCGTTGGATTCGAACCAGCGGTAGATGCGCTCGCCCAGGTCGGTCAAGTCAAAGTCGTCGGAGTGGTCGGAGATGCGCCGGCGCAGCGACTTGACGATGGTAACCAGGTCAGGGGACTGCAGCTCGGCGGCGTCGGCGATTTGCTTGAAGGCCTCGGCGCCGCGTGCGGCAACCAGGTCGTTGACGTCGTTGTACTCGTCGGGCAGCGACACGATGC
>JANQFM010001070.1 GCA_028277865.1 Acidobacteriota bacterium | reverse complement strand
TTCTCACGGGTTGCCGTCGCGAGGGGCCGCAAGCGCCGTCCTGGCAAGGCGTCGCGACCGAGGCCCGCGCAGTCGTACTGTACTGTACGTCGAGCAGGCCGAAGGAGCGCAACGCAGCCAGGGCGGACGATGGCGGTTCCGCAGCAGGCAAACCGTGAGAAATTCGGGTTAGCTTCAGGGCATACTTCTCCCTCGCGCTGCCCGCAATGAATTGTCAGACACGGAACCTGGCTCAGGTCCGCTGGCAGGTTGGCGAGATCCCCACAGTCCAGCACCAGGGATCACCGGAAGAAAACCGGAATAAGCTGGGCCTGTCGGCACCGGACGGCAGACTGTGTCGGCAGCCTGCAGTCCGGCAGCCTGACAGCCTTTCAATCGATCCAACTGGAATCCGTCCACAGGGTGGAGTCGGTCCACAGGGTCGAGTCCGTCCACAGGGTGGAGTCGGTCCACAGGGTCGAGTCCGTCCACAGGGTCGAGTCGGTCCACAGGGTGGAGTCCGTCCACAGGGTGGAGTCGGTCCACAGGGTGGAGTCGGTCCACAGGGTGGAGTCGGTCCACAGGGTGGAGTCCGTCCACAGGGTGGAGTCGGTCCAAAGGGTCGAGTCCGTCCAGAGGGTGGAGTCCGTCCAGAGGGTGGAGTCCGTCCACAGGGTCGAGTCCGTCCACAGGGTCGAGTCCGTCCACAGGGTGGAGTCGGTCCACAAGGTCGAATCCGTCCAGAGTGTTGAATCAGTCCGTACAGCGGCGTCATGGAACGAAGCTTGTGTGCCTTTGTCTAAAAGCCCCCGTTGCAAAGCCCTCCGGCTCAGTCGAATGAGGAACTCCACCATGACTTCGTTGAACCAGCTATTGGAACCGGACCAGGAAAGATTGGAAGGCCAATCGGCCCCCTCGCCCCACAACGTCGGCCCATCCAAAGAGGCGGGATCGATGAGCGAACTGTAGAGAATCGAATTGCCGAAGGCCATCGCGCCGCCGGCCCAGATCCTCTCTTCCTCGGAGAGGTGCCAGTAGGGTTCGATGATCCAATCCTGGGTGCGTCCCTCCGGTCTCAGCGCCTCAGCGGCCCGGACTGCCACAGGAAGGTTGAGCATGCCGTTTCCTTGTTCAAGGATGTGCGGCTGCTCGAGGCGGGTAGCCGACAGCATCAGGATGGTCTTGACCAGAGCAGGGCTGAGGCGCGGATTGGCTTCCAGCAACCGAGCCACAGCGCCCGAAACGAATGGCGCGGCCTGAGAAGCGCCGCTGAGGCGGATGTAGCTTTCGCCGATCATGCGCTCCGGGTAATTTTGATGGACAAAGCTTCCCCTAGCGAGCAGGGAGTAGACCCGACGGCCGGGAGCTGCAAGATCCGGCTTGAGAAACCCGGCCGCAGTAGGGCCGCGTGAACCGAAGCTGGTTGCGATGTCGTCGCGCTGAGTGGCTGTGCCGGCAATGTCGATAGGACCGACAGTGATCACGTAGGGGCTGATGCCAGGGCTGGAAATGCCGCCCAACAGTACGGGGTACTCATCGCCCCAGGAGCCGAAGTTACCCGCTGAAGCCACTGTGACGATGCCGGCCTCGACGAGTCGGCGGGCAGCCATGCAAAGAGGATCCTGCTCATGGGGGTCCAAGGGCGGACGGCTCACCGAGAGGTTGGCCACCCGGATTCCGTAGCGGTCCTTGTTGGCAAGCACCCACTCCATGGCCGTGATGAGATTGCTGGTGCGGCCTGCGCCGTCGTCGCCCACCACCTTCAAGTCCAGGATGTTGGCACCGGGTGCAACGCCCGCAAACTTTCCTGCCGAAACCCTTCCGCTTCCGGCAATGATGCCCGCCACGTGGGTTCCATGCCCGAAGTTGTCCAGGTTGCCGTCCCTCTCCACAGCCTTTCCGGAAGTGAAGTCGACCGAGGCCAAGATTCGGCCCCGCAGATCGGGATGATCAGCGACGCCGGAATCGAATACCGCGATCGTTACGCCCTGGCCCGCGTAGGGGCTCTGGTCGGCGCCGATCGCACGCAAAAAACTGCTGGCGGAATCTCCCCTGCCGGCCTGAAAGGGAACATTCGAAGTGGTTCGGATGACAGCGTCCAAGGTGACATACTCCACCTGGTCGGATTCCAAAAGGCGCCGGATTTGCTGACCGTCCAAATCAGCGGTCCGGCTATTGACGAGGTCCAACCGACCGGAAGGTACGTCGGACATGCTTTCAAAGCCGCCCCTTTGGCGGAAGGTGACGATGACCGGCATACGGGCATCTTCTCCCGACCTTTGCCGAACTTCGGATTCACGGCTGACTAGAGCGAACGGAACTTTGTCGGAGTGCCGGACGAAGGCATCCTGGACCGGCTGCTGACTGGCCGCCAAAGGAATCAACAAGAAAAATCCGACTACAAGGAACACTGTAGTTGTTTTGAAAAGCCAATTTTTCTTCATAAGATAAATCCTTGAGATCTTCTGTGCATTGCCCTTGTTGATTCCTTTATCCAGCGTTTATCAGCAAAAAAAACCCAACAACCAGGAAAACTACCGTACTCCTGAACACCAATCTCCCCATCGTACTCATCTCTCCTCCTTTTTCTTTTGTTGTCACATGGTTTGACTTCACACGTCTTTACAGAGACCAAGAAATCGTGAGATCAAGTCCCTCGGTGCACCGATATTGCCCAAGCCCACCCCAAAAGACCTAAATTGCCTTGATCTATTTCTGATAATCTTAGAAACTCAACAAAGTTCATAATTTAGAGCCCTTGCAGACTGCCCCAGCCCGACTCGATCACATGATTTTGTGAATTCCGACCGGATTCTGGAATCTGCCCTGCGTCGACTGGAACGCTTCGCCTGCCGACATCCCATCGGCTTGCCCTTGCGAAGCATCACGCGACAACCATCACCAGCTCAGCTTCTTATCGCAGCGCACAAGCATGCCGCCGCGATCGCCCTTGCAGCGAGATGGTCCCAGCCCAGCTTAAACCAAGAGATTCATTCAATTCTCAAGAGGCAAATGGTACATCAGTGGCCCGACAGAATCTCAATAAATGCCCTGTAAGATCTTGTCGTACCCTTCGGGTCCACCTATCATAACAGATAAGCATTGCCCTTGTAAAGAGAAACCGTGAACCCTTCTCTCATTGAGAAGAGCATCAGCAATAAAGCATGTTATACCCAACCACGCGTGCCCTTGCTCCTCGGTTCCCCGAGGCCATACAGCTATACCATGGAATCTCAATGGAAGCCAAGCGAAAACTTCCACGTCAAACGATTTCATTTCAGAAAAGCCAGAGCCTTGGCGCAGCGGCTGTTCAGCCTCCCGGTCTGGGACGATGCGCGGCCTACGCGGCCCGGAGATTGACCCGAATTTCTCATGGATTGCCTACTGCGGAGCCGCAAATCATCCGCCCTGGCTGCATTGCGCTCCCTCGGCCTGCTCGACGTACAGTAAAATCTGGGTTGAGAGCCTCTTTAGCGAAACGATAGAATGGAAAACTTGAGCGGCCAATGCTGTGAGAAGACCTCAATATCAGTACCCAAGACAGACAAGATTGTTCATTGCAAAATTTCAGGCCATTTCTTTATGAAATCACTGCATGACATCATTCATTCTGCAAGCGTTGCCCTGCTTCTGAGCGGCATCTCCTTCACCAGCCTTTTCGGTCAGCCATTGCCTTTGCTGGATGTAGCCCATCTGGAACGGACATCCTCCCTGACAAGACTCTGGGGCGCAGGAGGGCAAGGCCGTTTCGGCGGATTCGGCCTGCCGGTGGCGGGCGGCCTGGACATGGATGGGGACGGATGGTCAGACCTGGCTGTTGCCTATATGACGGCCAGCCCATCGGATCGCGAGGGGGCTGGTGAGGTTTACCTGGTCTTCGGCTCGGGGCAGATCGGTCAATCGCTGGATCTGGCCCAGCCCCAGCCCAGAGTGCTCCGAATCATTGGCGGCCAAAGGCGGGAAACCGCGGGCAATGAGATCTGGATGGCGGATGTGACGGGCGACGGATTGGGGGATTTGCTCATAGGCCGCCAAAACTTCTCACTGCCGGGCCGCAGCGGCGCCGGAGCACTCAGCATTGTGGCCGGAACCCCCCAACTGGGCCGGATGGCACAGCTCGACCTGTCCAACCCGCCCCCGTCCGTGCAGGTGCTGACTTTGGCGGGCTCCCAGACTGCCAGTCGGCTGGGCATCTGGATGCGCAGCGGGGACATCGACGGGGACGGCATCAGTGACCTGATCGTGGGTGCTGACCAGGAAAGCTTTGAATCTTCTCATCAAGGAGCGGTCTACCTGCTCAGGGGAGGGCCTCATCTAGCCGTTTCAACCCTGGTGGACCTGGCAGCCTTGGGCAGCACTCCCCTGATCGGAAACGTCGCGCGCATCCGGGCGCCGGCCGATTCATTGGAATTCCACTTCGGCGCCACCTGCCAACTGGCCGACTTGGACGGCAATGGGCGCGCCGAGATCCTGGCCTCGGCCGCCTTGAATCGGGCCGGCGCACTGATCGGACCCGACGCCAACAACGCTCACGCTACGGGAGGCCCGCCCGGCGGGCGGTTTTACATCGTCTGGGACGACAATATCCCTGATCCTCCGTGGCCGGCCGCCTACCAGTTCAGCCTCTCCGCGCCCCCGGGCAGCACCACCGCCATCCGCGGAGGCCCCTCCAACCGCAAGCTCGGCGAGGAGATTGCAGGTGGCCTGGATTTCGATGGCGACGGCCAGGCCGACCTGTTCATCGGCGACCTGACAGGAGACGGCACAGCCGGCCAGAGAAGGGCATCGGGCATCGGCTATGTCTTCTATGAGGCGGCCTTGATGAAAAACCTCGATTTTCAGGCCGATCTTCCTCCGGCCCCGTTGCGGCTTACTCAAATCTTGGGGCCAAGCGCCGGAGCGATCGGATCCGACACGGCCGCCCAGGGCGATTTCGACGGCGACGGCAGGCCCGACCTGGTGATCGGATCGCCGGACGATGCCCCTCAAGGCCGCAGGGATGCCGGAACCATCCACGTCTTGTTCGGCCAGGATTCGCCCTGGCCGGCGCTTATCGATACGGCGCCCGGTCAGCTCCCTCCCAAAAACCTCGTGCGAATCGCGGAAATCCACGGCGCCCGAGGCAGCAGCGACGGCGACCGTGGAGATGTCTTGTGCTACAGCGCTGCGGCTGGAGACGTGGACGGCGACGGGCGCGACGACATCATCAGCAACGAAATGGTCGGCAACGGCTTGGCCGACGATGCAATTGACGTCGGCAACTTGATCGTCATCAGCGGCCGGACCCTGCTTCCTCCCCGCCCGGCCCGCGACCGCCCCATGCGGCTGAGGCCGCGGAGATAGTTGGCGGTTGGCGGTTGACGGTTCGCAGTTCGCAGTAGGATGCTACATTCTGCAGACCTTGGACCTTGGACCTTGGACCTTGGACCTTGGACCTTGGACCTTGGACCTTGGACCTTGGACCTTGGACCTTGGACCTTGGACCTTGG
>JANQFM010001058.1 GCA_028277865.1 Acidobacteriota bacterium | reverse complement strand
GACAACTGCCTGCTCAACCCGGCCCATCCTGAGTTCTCCAAGATCCGTCAGCAGGCACCTCAGGAATTCGTGCTCGATCCCCGTTTGTTCGTCCACAATCGGCGTCTTGGCGGCCAATCCCTCCCAGGCTAAGATGGCTGCCATGAAGACCGGCAAGCTTTTCCTTTCTTTCGTCCTCCTGCCGGGTGCCATTGATGCTCGGGGGAAGGGGTGGCCTCCGAGCAGCAGCCGACCACCGAGGAGAGAGGGAGGCCCATGCTCCTGACTCTTGCCAGCCCCCACCGCTATCCCGACTTGGCCCGGCTGTGGCTTCGGTCAGTGCAAAGGGATTTGCTGCCCGCTTTGAGGAGGCAGGGCCTGGATGTGCAGCTGATCGTCTTTCGGGACGGGCGCAAGGACGGGTTTGGCGAAGAGCACTTCCCCGGGGTCTTGCTGGACGGCGACCGCCCTCAGGCCCGCGATTTTGTGGAGTTTTACGACGCGGCTCTGCAGCAGGCCGGCGACTTTCTCCTGCTGCTGGACGCCGATCTCTTCATTTTGGACGGCCACTGGGCAGCCTCATTCCTGCAGTCCTTCGACGACCCCCGGCTGGCGGCTGTGTCGATGCTCAGGCGCACCGAACAGCCCGGAGTCTACGCGCTGCTTTGCCGAGCTGAGGCCTACCGGTCCCTGGCGCCTCCCGTCTTTGCGGCCAGCTACGAAGGGGTCGGCAGCTGGCCTGACTCAGTCAACCGCCAACCGGGGGACGTCGCGGCCATCCGCCTTCGAAGGCAGGGATGGAAGATCCTGGACGTCGATCCTTCCGAGGCTCAACAGCGCCTGGCCGACTTTCACGGAACAACCGTCATTCGGGCTTCCCAGGAACATTTCGGGAGCGTCTTGGACCAGGCGCGCTTTGAGCAACTGGTGTCACGCAAACGCTACTTCGCCATGGGCGCTTATGACAACGCTTTGCTGGGGGCTGTTTACCGTCGCGTCTTCAATGCGTCCTTCGCCGCCGGACCCCAGGGAGAGCATCTGGGCGGCAGCCTGACCTTGCCGGCTTTGCGCAGGGCGCTTGAGGCGGTGGATGATCCGGATACCCGAGCCGAACTGCACCAATACTTCAGGCGCTCGGACCGGGCCATTCGGCAGTTGGCGGCCCGGGAGAGCGTTGAAGTCCAGTTCCCTTCCCTGCTCCCGAAAGGCTGGTGCGGGCGGGAAGTGCAGCCATGAGCCGGCCCCGACCCGAATTGACGGTCTTTACCGCCAGCGTCTATGCCGACGTGGCCCGCGTTTGGCACGCCTGTGCCAGCAGGGCCTTTCCTGCCGATCAAACTCGTTTGGAGATCTTCCGCGATTCGGATGAGGAGGAATTCAGGCCCGAATGGTTCGCAGGAGTCCGCCTGATCAAGCGCACTGCCCAAAGGCGCGACTTTCACGAGGCTTACAACGACGCTGTGCGGCGCGCCCGGACGCCCTACCTGGCCATTTGCGACAGCGACGTGTACTGGCTTTCGCGCAGCCTTTGGACCCAATTGCGACCGCAGCTGGCTGAAACGGATGTGGCGGCCGTGTCCTGCATTTCGCGCACCGTCCGCCCCTCTCACGGAACCTTTGCAGTCATCCTCAAGCCGGACATCTATCGAGCCGTACTGGATCGACTCCCGGACGGCTTTTTCCCGGCCGCCCAGCACATGGACCTCGATCGGCCCATGGACCAGTGGAACTGGTATGACAGCGGCGACCGCATCAGTGAGGCCGTGCAGGAGACCGGACACAAAATCCGCTTTTTGAACCTGGATGAAAGCGGCCCGTTGGTGCGCCTTCAAAGCGTCACCCTGGTGCGGCGTACGTCAGGATTCCTGGGCCAGGAGCAGCTGCTTGAAATGGCCGCCAAGAGCCGCCACTTCTGGCGGGGATACGCCAGCAACCTGCTGCTCAAGCGCTTGCACAATCAGCTCTTCCCTCAAGGCCCGCGCTACCGGTTCCCCTTCTCGGGCAAGCCGCTGGCCCGGACGCTGCGCCAAGGCTCCCATGAAGAAATCTGCTGGCGAAGGAAACTGACGCGAGAGCTGGTGCAGGGCGTTCAGAAGGTGAGCCGATTTGCCAGGCATTCAAGGCTGTGAGGATCGGCGGGAAAGTGGCTATATTCAGTGTTGCCTATTGCATTTGGAACAGGGAACAAGGAACACGGAACAGGGAAGAAAGTGAAGATACGGAAATCTTCGGCCATCCGGCCCTCTTCCTTGTTCCCTGTTCCCTGTTCCCTGTTCCATCCAATCGATAGCACCCTGTACTAGTGCTTTCCTTTGCCTTTATGCCGGCATGCAGTTTCCGGTTTGCCGAGTCGAATGCAGGCATTCGTCCGGAATTGCGTTCCTTGCGTCTTTGCGCGAAACTGGATCGATGCCTGCTGACCAGCCTCGAGTCAACCCCTGGGTCCGCCGCCTCAGCCTGCTTTGGCTCAACCTGCGCAAGCCCTTCGTCGAAAAACGTGCCCGCAGGCTGGTGCTGGAAAGCATAGACGGCATTCCTTTTCTGGTTTTCCCCGAGGTGCTCAACCCAGTGCTCTTCCGGGGAGGCTCCTTGTTGGCACGGACGGTCGCCGGCAACCCCTTCGCCGAGCCGCCGCAGGGGGTCGAGAATCCCCTCGCCCTGGACATGGGGACCGGCTCCGGCGCAGCGGCCGTATCGGCTGCTCGAAGGGGATTCCAGGTGGTTGCCGTCGATTTGAATCCTCATGCTGTCCGCTGCGCCCGTGTCAATGCCCTCGTCAATCGGCTGGAAGACCGTATCGAGGTCCGGCACGGAGACCTTTTCCAGCCGCTGCAGGGCGAGCGATTCGATCTGGTGCTCTTCAACCCTCCTTTTTACCGGGGCGCGCCCCGCGATCAGGAGTTCGACCTGGCATGGCGGGGCGAGGACGTGCTGGAGCGCTTTGCCAAGGGGCTCTTGAAGGTCCTGAAGCCAAACGGCAGGGCTCTTCTTCTGCTCTCAACCGAGGGCGATGGCCACAGCCTGCTCCGGACCCTCGATGACCGAAAACTTGCCATCCAGGTGCTGGAGAGGCGAAACTTTGGCAATGAGATCATGACGGTCTACGGAGTGGAGAAAAGGCTGTAGGCTGTAATCTGTCGGACGGGAACTCAGAAATCCCTCTGTGCCCTCCGTGTCTCTGTGGCTTCAATCCATGGCGAAGAAGGTCATACTGGTCAACCCTTACATGTCGTCACCGAGATCGGTGCGGCTGCCCCTTTCTCTGCTGGCGCTGGGGGCGGTGCTGGAAGGGCGCTATGAGTACCAGATCGTGGACGGCAATGTGGATTCGCAAGCAGCCCAAACCACCCTCAATGCCGTCCAGGCGGGCGATACAGCGCTGCTGGGAGTGACGGTCATGCCGGGCCCTCAAGTGGCGCCGGCCATCGAAATTTCCCGTGCCGTCCGGCAAGCCCATCCCCAAGTTCCCATCGCCTGGGGAGGCTACTTCCCCACCCTCTACCCCGATTCCTCGATCAACGCTCCGTATGTTGACTACCTGGTGCGCGGACAGGGCGAGGACACGCTTTTGGAACTGCTGGAATGCCTGCCCGAAGCGGGTCCGCCTCGGCCCGGCTCCGCGGTCAGCGATAGTTCGTCGGCGCGCAACAGCGGCGTCTTGAGGGACGTGCGGGGATTGACCTGGAAAGATCAGGGGCAGATCGTCCACAATCCCGAACGCCCTTTCCGGCCTCCCGACCAGTATCCTCACTATCCCTATGAGCGAGTGGGCGACGTGGGCAGCTACCTGCGCCCCAGCTTCATGGGCCGACGGACAGCCGTCCACCAAGCGGCCATCGGCTGCCGCTACCGCTGCACTTTTTGCGGGGTCGTCTCCATGTTCAACGGCCACACCAGCCTGCCCGCCGCCCAGCACACCCATGAAGCCTTGCACACCCTGAGCAGCCGCTACGGCGCAGATGCCCTGCAGCTGTACGACCACAACTTTTTCGACAAGGAAAAGACCAGCATCCCCTTCCTGGAGGTATTGGCCAAAGTGAAGATGCCCTGGTGGTGCTACGCACGGGCCGATACCCTGGCCAAGTTTTCGACCAGCACTTGGGAGCTGATTCGGCGCAGCCGCCTCAAAATGGCCTATATCGGCGCCGAGGCGGCCAGCGATTCAGTGCTCAAGAGCATGAAGAAGGGCACCAAGGTGGAGCACACCTTTGAAACTGCCAGGCTGTGCCGCCACTACGGGGTCATTCCCGAGTTTTCTTTCGTACTGGGCGGGCCGCAAGACCCGGAAGGCGAAATCGAGAATACCTTCCGCTTCATCCGGCGACTCAAGAAGATCCATCCGGAGTGCGAGGTGATCCTCTATTTTTACAGCCCGACCCCTCAAAGGGATCCGGCCAGGCGCAAGGCTGACCGCCAAGAGGCGCGCATCCCGCTGCTCAAGACTTACGGCCCCGAAGGCCCCGAGCTGCCCACGACTCCCGAGGAATGGACCCAGCCGCGCTGGCTCAATTACGTCTGCCATCAGGACGCCCCTTGGCTGTCGCCCCGGATGCGCCAGCGGGTGCGGGACTTCTCCAGCGTCCTCTATTGCCGCTATCCCACCGCCCAGGACCACTCCACGCCCCGTTGGGGCAAGTCCCTGCTGCGCAACCTGGCCCGCCTGCGCTACTCGGCAGGACTCTATGGTCACCCCTGGGAACTGCGCCTGGCCCGCAGCTTCATCCCCCTGAGGGAACCTCAGCGAGAAAGCCTGTGAGGGAGGGTGGCGGCGGCCTGTCTTGAATTCTGATTCGCTGCTGACTCAACGGTGTGCAGCCTAACTTAATTCCGGCAAACGCCACCGCCGGGCCTGCCCCGGCGGTGGCCCACTCCATGGTAGGGATCGCTGCCGTCGGGCTGGGTGGCGAAGCGCCGGTGGCCCCACAGCCAGCAGGGAGGGCAGTCGCGGATTGCCTGCTCGATGGCTTGATTGAAAGCGGTAGTGGCCCGGAGCAGGTCTTCGTGGTGATCGTCGGAGGGCTTGAAGCAAAGGGGCGGGTGGAATCGGATGCGGTGATGGCCGGGCTGAGGCCCGGGCCGGATAAAGCCGGCCACCACGGGGGCGCCGCTCTTCAATGCCACTGCCGCCAATGCCGATGTGGTGCAGGCGGGCTTGCCGAAGAAGGGGGCGTATATCCCATCCTTTTCCTGGACGTTCTGGTCGATCAAAAAGCCCACGTCGCCGCCTTCCCGAAGCCGTTTCAACACCTTGCGCAATCCCCTTTGCTTGGCGATCACTTCGT
Source organism: Acidobacteriota bacterium (assembly GCA_028277865.1). GTDB lineage: Bacteria > Acidobacteriota > UBA6911 > RPQK01 > DATIPO01 > JANQFM01. The sequence goes on along the minus strand of JANQFM010001058.1, from coordinate 463 downwards.
TTCCGCAGGCGATGCGGCGCCTTCGCAGCCAGTCCTCCAGCAAAGGGTTGTCCAATGGCCGGACCAGAAAGCTGAGCGGATGCCCATAAAGAGCCTGAGCAGTCGGCAACAGCTCCCAGGCACCCACGTGGGCAGTCAGGAAAAGAACCCCTCGGCCTTGTGCACGGGCGCTCTCATAATGCTCCAACCCGTATCCTTCATCGAAGCGGACCCTTTGCCGCACCTCCTCGGGGCTCAGGCGGTGCAGCCGGGACAGCTCCACCGCCAAGTCGCCCAGTTGGCGGAATCCCTCTTTCAGGACAGCGCGCCGCCAGGCCTCGTCCCGCTCGGGAAAGGCGATTCGCAGATTGATGAGGCCGATGCGGCGGTGGCGGGCGTCCAGGGAGTGGACCAGGCTGGCCATGGATCGGCAAATCCAGCGCGCCAGGCGCTCGGGCAGGATGGCGATCTTGAGGAAATAGGC
>JANQFM010001027.1 GCA_028277865.1 Acidobacteriota bacterium | reverse complement strand
CCGATTGAAAACGAGTCGTACCAAACCGAGTCCGCTCCTGCAAAACGCGGCGCGATATGGACGTCCAGGACGTAGGGCCGTCCCGATTGGACGGCTGCAAGGCAGCGCTTCAGGGCTGCTTCCAGATTGCCGGGCTCGTCGACTTGCTCGCCCTCGACTCCGTACGCCTTGGCGATTTCGACATGGCGGATGCGGGGATGGCCCAGGGAGCATCCGATGTATTTGCCGGTGGCGGCGGCGCGGCCTGCGTAGCGGTGCAGGGCGCGTCGGTTGGCCTGGTAGGCGTTGTTGTTCCAAATGATGACGGCCACCGGAACCTCGTAACGGGCGGCGCTCCACAGCGCCTGGACGCCGAAAGTGAAGCTGCCGTCCCCCACCATCAAAGCCACCGGACGATCGGGGCGTCCGATCTTGGCCCCGATCGATGCGCCCAATCCCCAGCCCAGGCAGCCTCCCGCCGAAGTGATGTGCTGGCGGCCCTGATCGGATTGCTCGAAATCCAGGTGACGCCACAGGTAAAGGTCTGAAGTGGCCGTCTCGGTGACCACGATGGCATCGGCGGGCAGCAGGCGGTTCAGCTCCACGGCCAGCCGTTCGGGGGCGATGGGTACTTGGTCCCAAACGCTTGCGGCCTGCTCCTGAAGGTCTCGGCGCCGCTTGAGATGGAATTGCTCCACCAGCCTGCGCCGTTGCTCGATGGCTGTGCCGGAGGGGCTGCTGCGGCGCAGTTCTGCCGCCAACGCCTGCAGGGTCTTGCCCACGTTTCCGGCCAGGGCCAGGTCGACCGGATGGTTGCGTCCGATCTGGGCGCCGTCGATGCTGGCGTGGATGGTGGTTGCCTTGGGGTCCACCAAAGGCTGACGGGGGCGGTTGAAAAGGGTGAACATGGTTCCGCCCAGGCTGGCGAAGAGGTCGAAGCGCGGCGGGAAGTCCTGTTCCAGGGTGAAAAACCCGCCAAAGAGGGGATGCGTGGTGGGGAATCCCGTCGGGCTGTGGCTGGCCGGGACGTCCATCATCACTGGTGCGCCCAGCAGTTCGGCGATCTGGGCCAGATCCCGGGCCCCTCCATGCAGGCTGATCTCGCGCCCGGCGATGAGAAGGGGGAATTCCGCCTCCAGGAGCAGGTCGGCGGCGCGGGAGATCTTTTCGGGGGAAGGCAGGAAATCGTTTTCGACGGGAGTCCGGGAAGGCGGCAGGATGCTGGCCGAATCCAGCTTCACTTCCCAGAGGTCTTTGGAGAAGGTCACGAACGTGGGGCCGCCGGGCGGGACGCGCGAGATGAGGAAGGCGCGCCGCAGCGTCTCGGGAATCGACTGGGCGCTCATCACGTCCCAAGTCCATCGGGTGTAGTCGCGGGGCAGGGTGTGCAGGTTGACGGCTTCCAGGAATGCCTCAGAACCCCGTACATCGGTGCTCTGGCGCCCCGCAGTGACCACCAGAGGGGTGCGGTCCTTGAAGGCGTTGACCATGGGCCCCAGGGCGTATCCCGTGCCGGCCACCGAGTGCAGGTTGACGAAGCCGGTAAGGCCCGAGGCTCGAGCGTATCCGTCGGCCATCGACAGGGCCGAACCTTCGTGCAGGGCCAGCACGTAGTGCAGTCCGAGCCGGTCCACCAGGGCGTCCAGGAAACCGACCTCCTCCGAACCGCCCAGACCAAAGACGTAGGGAACGTCCCAGTCGAGCAGGAACTCGGCCATCACCTCCCCGCCCGTCAAACCCTGCACTTGGCGACCGGCCTGCCGGGCTTGCAGGGAGAGACCGGCTGCTGCGGGGGCGGCGAATCCGGCGGCGACCAAGCGGGAGACAAAGGCTCGGCGATCGATGCGGCCTTCCAGCAGGGAACGTGCGAGGTGTTGCATGGGGCAAGGTTAGCATTGGGGGGAAGCCTGCGCAGGCTTCCCCTCCTTCCTCCCCAGCTGCAACACCGCAATCCCGCCTGTCAGCGGCACGCTCTTGAGGGCGCCGAACCCGCACTCCCCGATCAATCTCGAAAGTGCCTGCGCCGTCAGGAATTCGTTGACCGAGGCCGGCAGGTAGGAGTAGGCCACGGCATCCCCGGAGATCCAGGCGCCCAGGCGGGTTACGACGTGTTTGCAGTAAAGGACATAGGCCTGCTTGAGCACTGGAATGCGGGGCTGAGAAAACTCCAGGACAGCCAGGACGCCTCCAGGGCGCAAGACTCGATGCATCTCCTGCAGGCCTTGTCGGTAGCTGGCCAGGTTGCGCAGCCCGAAAGCGATGGTGACAGCCGAAAAAATGCCGTCGGCAAAAGGGAGCGAAAGAGCGTCCCCTTCCACGAAACGGATGCGTGAGTCCAAGCTTTTTCCGCGCACTTTCTGCCGGCCCAGCACCAGCATGGCATGGGTGAAATCGCAGCCCACCACCCGGCTGTAGCGCGAAAGCTGCAAGGCCAGGTCGGCGGTTCCCGTGCACAGATCCAGGGCGGGGGCATGCTGGTTCAGGAAAGGCCTTAACCGCCTTGCCACCCGCCAGCGCCAGTACAGGTCGATGCCCATCGACAGGGCGTGGTTGAGCAAGTCGTAGCGATGGGCGATTGCACCGAACATGCTGCGGATCTTGCGGGGCTCCTTGCTGACCATGGAAGGGGGAGTTTCTCACGCAAAGACGCAAAAACGCAAAAGAAGGGAGTTCACGCAGAGGCGCAGAGACGCAGAGTAGGGGAAGAGGCAGAAGAGGGGCGGAGGGAGATTTCTTTAATCTGGGCTTTGCGGCTTGGCATCTTGGCGCGAAACTCCCTTTGCCCAATCCACCAGCTTGCGCCGGAATTCATCGGGGGCGTCCGGTCGGGCTTCGATTCTCAGCGCCAGGACTTGCCCTTGATCAAAATCCAGCCTCTCCAGCCGGACGGCGTCCTTTTCGGTGGTAAATATCGCCTCGGCCCCATCAAGGAATCGGTCCAGTTCCTGCTGAGTGAACCAGTGGTGGTCGGGGAAGAAGGCTTCCTGATGCACCCGAATGCCCAGCTTCTCCAGATCGCGCACGAAAAGCTTCGGCTTGCCGATGGCAGCCAGGGCGGTTCCTTCGCTGCCGGTCAATTCCTCGACCGGTCGGGAGCGTCCACTGCGAACGTCGATCAGTTCGGTAGGTGCGTGATGAAAGGAGAAGACGGGCGCTTCGGGATGCAGTCGGCGAACTCTTGCCTGGGTTTCCTGCAAATCATCGGCCTGGTGCGAGCGCGTGAGCAGGATCCAGTCGGCCCGGCGGATGGCTGCAAGAGGCTCCCGCAAGAGTCCGGCGGGCATGGACCGTCCTCCGGCCCAGGGGTCGGTGGAGTCCATCACCAGCAGGTCCAAGTCGCGCCGGATGCGCAGGTGCTGGAAGGCGTCGTCCAGGATGAAGATCCGCTTTGCCGGATCCTGGGCCGCAGGGATCCGGCTGGCCGATAGCTGACGGTCGCGGCCCACAGCCAGGGGGATTCCTTGCAGTTGACGGGCCAGCAAGAAGGGTTCGTCGCCGCACTCGCGCACATTGCAAAGCACTTTTTGCCCGTCGCTGACCAGCCGCCCTGAGCGTTCGGCGCGTCCTTTATAGCCCCGGCTCAGCACGGCGGGCGCGTAGCTTGCCAGCTGCAGCATCTTGGCCAGCATGGCCACCAAAGGCGTCTTGCCCGTTCCTCCAACCGCCAGATTTCCGACGCTGATCACGGGAGATTCCAGTCGGCGACGAGGCAGGATTCCGCTCCTGTACAGCTCAACCCGGACTCTCGTTGCTGCCCCAAACAGCCTGGAAGCCAATCTCAGCATCGGACAAGAGTTTCGCGCATAGATCGCTAAGACGCAAAGGCGCGAACTTGGCGTTTTGGCGCGAGTCCCGGATCCTACCTCAGATAGGGCACCACCAACTCCATCGTCCTCTTCACGGCCCCACGGCTTTCCCGCATCACTTTACGGGCATTGCGGCCCAGCCAGGCGGCGGCATCGGCATCTCCCAAAAGGTAGCCCGCACGGTCGGTCAGCTCTTCGGCCGAGCGGACCTGCAGGGCGGCATAGGCTTTGACGAAGGCCTGGCTGATTTCCCGGAAATTCTCCATATGAGGGCCGAACAGAATAGGCTTTCCGAAATAGGCCGCTTCCAGGATGTTCTGTCCTCCTTTGGGCACCAGGCTGCCTCCGATAAAGACCAGGTCGGAGACGGCGTACAGATAGGGGAGTTCGCCAATGCTGTCCAGGATGAAGACGTCGGGCGGCGTAGTTGGCTCCAATCCGCCTTGCGGAGCCCACTCCGAACGGAGAATGCTCCCCAGGCCCCGGGAATCCAGCAGTTTTCGGATTTGTGAACCGCGGTGAGGATGGCGCGGCACCAGCATCAATCGAAGGCCGCTGAAGCGCTGGCGCAACTGCAGCAGGCAATCGGCTAATATTTCCTCTTCGCCTTCACGGGTACTGCCGCAAACCCACAATCGATCCCCATCGCTCGGTTTCATCAGGGCGGCGATCCGTCGTGCCAACTGCTCGCGCTGCTTGTCCGGGCTGAGCCGGTAGTCGAACTTCAAGTTGCCCGTCCAGTGGACCCGGCCTTGGGGGGCGCCCAGTTCCAGGATGCGCTTTTTGTCCTCAATCGACTGCATGCAGCAGTGGTCCATCCCGGCCAGCAAGGGGCGCATGAGCCAACGCAGGCGGCGATAGCGCCGAAACGAATGGTCGGACAAGCGTCCGTTCACCAGCACGACCGGTATTTTCAATCGGCGGGCCGAAAACAAAAAGCCAGGCCAAAGCTCCGTTTCCGTCAGCAGCACCAGCGAAGGCCGCAGGCGTTTCAAAAAGCGTCGGCAGGCCCACTGCCAGTCAATCGGGAAGTAGAACACCTCGGCACGCCCCTCGAAGATCCTCCGGGCCAAACTCTGCCCCGTATCCGTGGTGGTGGTGACAAAAACGCTTTGCGCACTCTGTGTCTCTGTGAATCTTTCGATCAGTTTATCAGCCAGGGGTCGTACCGCATTCACTTCTCCCACCGAGACCGCGTGCACCCAGACGGAAGGGGAGGTACAGCCGCGGGATTCTCGAAGGAATCCCGGAAAGCGTCCCATTCGCTGGGCCAGATCCACTCCCGACCGCTCCCGAAAGCGGATGCGCCACAGGTAGTAGGGCAGATAGAGGCAAAAGGCCAACGAGTAGACCACGGAATAAAAAAAGAGCCCGATTCGCAGCATGCTGCCGGGGAGTTTCGCCCATGACACCCAAGGGAAGCAATACCAGGGCAAGGAGTCAGGAGTCAGAGAAGCCACACAGACACTGAGACACAGGGATCAGAGGGCTTCTTCCCGATTCTTCTCTGTGCACTCTGTGCCTCGGTGGCAGACTTCACTCAAAGTTGAAATAACGGCAATCCTAATTCAAGCGCTTGGCAGACCTGCTTTGCCCTCCTTGGTGCAGGACAAGCTCCTGCGCCGGCCCGCTGCTCTTGCGGACGAAGGTGATCTGGGCGTTGATCACCTGGAGGAAAAACTTGGTCTCCGACTCGGGGAATATCTCGAACTGCTGCTGGCCCGTTGCCTGAGCCAGCAGGCGGTCCCCGTCACGGGTGATGGTCAGGTTGAATCCGGGCCTCAGTTGGTAGACTCCCTCATAGGCGTCGTAAAGTTCTGGATCGATTTGGGCTATTTTGCGAACGGGTGGCTTGTCCGAGACCCTTTCTGATACTTCCGCCTCCTTGGACCCCTGCTGATACATCCGCATGGCGGTGGCGTTGCCTTGGGCATCGCGCTCAAATTCAAAGTAGTTGAGTGAATTGCGGTAGAAGAAGGTGGTCTCGGAGGCCGCAAGCGCCTCCTGTCGGGCGCCGCCTGTGCGTTGGGTGTAAAGGCGTCCGTTCTCCAGCGTGACGACGCGCTGCTCGTCCTCGTTGATCTTGTAGACGCCCACGTAGCGGGACAGGGTCTTGGAATCAACCTCGACAGCCTTCCACTCGGGAAAGGGATCCCCCAGGGCCGCGGCTGCGACTTTGGTGGCCACAAAGCCCGGGTTGGGCTGGGATCCGGAGTTGTTGGTCAGCACGGCAACATAGATCTTCTCATCGGGAAGGCGAATGGCACTTGTCCTAAAGCCGAAGATTCCGCCCCCGTGGCGGATGGCGCGGCGACCGCGAAGGTCCCCGACTTGGAAGCCGTAGCCGTAGCTGGTTTTCTCTCCGCTGTTGAGGACGAAAGGCGTGGTCATCCTCTGCATCGTCTCGTGGCTGAGCAATTCCTCGGAGTAGAGCGCCCGGTCCCATCGGGCCAGGTCGTCCACGGTCGACAGCAGCGAGCCGGCGGCGTGGGGCTGGGTCATGCTGAGGTAGTTGGCATTGCGGAAGCTTGCAGCGGACCCCTGATAGCCGGAGACCCGCTTGGGGATGATCTGGTGACCTCCGTAGTAGGTCTGCTTCATGCCCAGCGGCTCGAAGATGTTTTTGTGCACGAAGTCGGCGTAGCTTTGGCCGGAGACCTTCTCGATGATGGCGCCCAGAAGAACATAGCCCGAATTGCTGTAGCTCCATCGCTCGCCCGGGGCAAAATTCATGGGCTGGTCCTTGAAGGCATCCACCAACTCGTCGGTGCTCATGTCTTGACGCACCTTCTCGGCCATGTAACCGGGGATGGCGGTGTAGTTGAAGATCCCGGAGGTGTGGGTGAGCAGGTGCTCGATGGTGATGCGGTGCCCGTGGACGGGGTAGTCGGGCAAATGCTTGCTGATGGGATCATCCACCGACAGCTCCCCGCGCTGCTCCAGCCAGAGGATGGCGGCGGCGGTGAACTGCTTGGTGATCGAGCCCAGACGGAACACCATGTCGGGCTGAAGGGGGACGCCCAACTCCAGGTTGGCCATGCCGTAGGCGTTGCGGAAGACGGGCTTGCCGTCCTTGGTGACAATAACGGCGGCGCCGGGCTGGCTGTCCGGATAGGCTTTGGCCAGCATGGCATCGATCCGATCCGCCTCTATGTCGGCGGCGGCTCCTGCCAACGAATGCGGCGCTTGAAGCCACAAGGCGCAGAAAAAAACCAGCGGGACGATTGCGGGTCGGTTTCGGGTCCATTTGGGCATGCTCTTCCTCCAAGTCGTTTTCCTCACTGACGTATCGACGCGCCAAACTCTTAGCAGGCAACGGCTTCGTGGCTCCTCAGACCATTGGGAGCGCCCGCATCTTGCGGGCCTTTGCATTGAGGTCGGCCAAGGCTTTGCCGTATATTGACGGCAGATTCTGAAACTGCAAGTCAGGGGGCAAGCCATTGAGGACAAGGAGGGCAGGGCTGGTGATCGTGCTGCTCTGCATCGCTTTATTGCAGTTGGCTGCCTACCTGGTCTTCCAAAAGATCGAATCCGACGCCCAGACCTTTCTGCAACGCGGCAGCCAGGTGTCCTCAGTCCTGAGAAGGTTTGCCCAGGCGGTTCGTGAAAAAGACTTTTCGGCACTTCAGCAGGCCTATTCGACCCGCTTCCAAGGAACCGCCCTGGGGCTGGCCTCGCCCGGCCCGGCCCAGGAACGTGCAGGCGTTCGACGTTCCATATTCCTGTCCCCTTCGGAAAAAATCGACCGTTCCGGCGCCATCAGCGAGTGGAGGGAATACCTGGAATCCTTCGAGTCGATCGAGGAGGTCCGGCTCGACCTGCACCAGGTGGAACAGTGGGAAGAAAGCGACAACCTGGTGGCCATTGCCCGCTTCGAGCTGATCGGGCGCCTCAAGGGTCAGTCATCGTCGACCGTCGACTGGGCCTATGTCCGATGGCACCTGGGTCGGGAAGGCG